>DASTTJ010000414.1:0-11931 GCA_035760205.1 Steroidobacteraceae bacterium
TGGCGAGGTGATAGCCCGGCGCTGCCTTGCCACCAAACACGAACACACGCGGCTCCATCGTGAACTTGGGGTCGGTCTTGAGCCGGTGATAAAGACCGATGACATGCAGGATGTTGAGATGCTGGCGCTTGTACTCGTGGATGCGCTTGACCTGCACGTCGAAGATCGCCGAGGGATCGACGATGACGCCCGTGCGCTGTTCGATGAGACCCGCAAGCGCCGTCTTGTTGGCGTGTTTGATCTGCCGCCATTCGGCGCGGAAGTCCGGATCGTCGACCAGCGGTTCGAGTTTGCGCAGTTCATACAGATCGCGGATCCAGTCTTCGCCTATCCGTTGCGTGATGCAGTGCGCGAGGCGCGGATTGGCGAGCACCATCCAGCGCCGCGGCGTCACGCCATTGGTCTTGTTGGAGAACTTCTGCGGCCATAACTGAGCGAAATCGCTGAGCACGTCGCTCTTGAGCAGTTCGGAATGCAGTGCCGCGACTCCGTTGATGGCGTGACTGCCGACGCTTGCCAGGTGCGCCATGCGTACGTAGCGTTCGCCGGCTTCTTCGATCAGTGACAGGCGCGAGATGCGTTGCTCGTCACCGAAGAAGGTCATTCGCACTTCGTCCAGGTGGCGCGCATTGATCTCGTAGATGATCTCGAGGATGCGCGGCAGCAGGCGCCCGAACATCGGCAACGGCCAACGCTCGAGCGCCTCGGGCAGCAACGTGTGATTGGTGTACGAGCAAGTCTGGCGGGTGATGGCCCAGGCGCGATCCCACTCCAGGTTCATTTCATCGACCAGCAGACGCATGAGCTCCGCCACGGCGATCGACGGATGCGTGTCGTTCATCTGGATCGCGAATTTTTCGTGGAAGCGCTCCGGCGGAATTTTCTGAACTTTGCAGATGCGCAACATGTCCTGGAGCGAACAGGACACGAAGAAGTACTGCTGCTCGAGGCGCAGTTCTTTGCCGCGCGCCTGTTCGTCGTTTGGATAAAGAACCTTGGTGAGGTTCTCGCTTGCCACCTTCTGATTGACGGCGCCGTAGTAGTCGCCGCGATTGAATGTGCCGAAGTCGAAGGACTCTGGCGCCTCGGCCTTCCACAATCGCAGCGTGTTCGCCGTGTTCACGTGATAGCCGAGAATCGGCGTGTCATACGGAATGCCGTTGACGATGTGACCCGGCACCCAGCGAGTGCGCTTGCGGCCGAATTCGTCGTACCAGACTTCCGTGTGGCCACCGAACTTCACATCGCAGCACCACTCGGGCCGTGCGATCTCCCACGGATTGCCGTAACGCAGCCATTTATCGGTCTTTTCCACCTGCCAGCCATCGACGATTTCCTGCTGGAAGATGCCGAACTCGTAGCGAATGCCGTAGCCCAGCGCCGGCACTTCGAGCGTGGCCAGCGAATCTATGAAACATGCCGCCAGTCGACCGAGGCCGCCGTTGCCCAGGCCCGGTTCGTCCTCGTGCGCTAACAACTCCTCGAGATCGAGTCCGAGCTCGGCCACCGCCGTGCGCGCGGTTTCATAGATGCCCAGGTTGATGAGATTGTTGCCGAGGTGCGGTCCCATGAGGAACTCGGCCGAAAGATAGGCGACGGTGCGCGAGCCTTGCTTCGTGTACGCCGCGGCCGTGCTGATCCAGCGCTGCAACATGCGGTCGCGGACCGCGTAGGCCAGCGCCATGTAATAGTCGGTCTTGGTGGCAAGCGCCGGAAACTTGCCCTGGATATAAAAGAGGTTATCGAGGAAGGCGTGCTTGAGCGCCTCCTTGCTCATGGCGACGCGGTCCTGGTCGATTTGCGGTGGCGCATTCGCGCCGGCGCTCGGGAGGCTTGTAACTGGAGGACTCACGGAAGGTTGCCCCACGGATTGTTGTTGAGCGGACTCTGCAAGATTCGTGCAGGGACTACCTCAAGATTTGGCGCCAATCACGTTGCAATCTGCACCGCGTAGAAGCGCAAGCGCGAAAACGGGCTCCAGAAAAGTGCAAGTCATGGCCCTTTTCGATCGTAGAGGGCATCGTAGTCCCGGCGCGAGATGCATCGGGCGCCTGAGATGTGCGACAGAGTCGGCCGCCAGGCGCCGGCGACACGGCGAAAAACATTCGAGGAGCGGTAGGTGTCTATGCAAGGCTCCTTGCCCTCCTGCGCGCGCGTGCTGGAGCCATGTCCCACGACAATCGCTACGTCGGCGGCGGGGAAAGTGATCCGGTCGATGACATAGAGGAAATCCGCCGGGCCATCCCACTTATTTTTCGCAAGCCATTCGACTTCGGCGTCTTTCTTGCTGACATTGCCGTCGGCGTCGATGACGATGAAATCGTCGGAGAGAAAACGGCGTAACCCTTCGGCATCCTGCTGTCTATAGAGCTGCCGCCAGGTTTCCACCTTCGCCCGCGTAACCGCCTCGATGTCCGCGGCGCGATGAGGCTCAGCCGAAAGTGCACTGCCTGCCAAAAACCCCATCAGCAACACTGCCAAAAAAATCTGACGCATGCGTTATCTCCTCAGCGCGCGCGACTCATCTCGTAGGCCTGCATGATGGTGGCGTACTTGGTCAGCATGTTCGGCACTTCCCACTCGGGAAGCTTTCCGTCACGCAGATACTTCAGGAAGTTTTCGGTGACCTGCGTGAAGTGGGCTTCGTGTCCGTTGTGATACTTCTCGGGCACCGTGACCACGAAGTGATCGCCTTCCGCTTTCAGATCCACTCCGGGCCAGCTCTTCGCCACGGTGGCAATGGCGGCGCGCAGCGCCTGCTCATGGTCCGCAGCCGAGATCGATCCCGCGCGTTCAACATACAGAACCGGTTTGTAACCCTGCTCGGCACCCTGCCTGATGGTCAGCGACGCCTTCGTGCCACGCATCACTGAGAAGTGTGTGTCGCCGGCACCCGGCGGCGCTTCGAACTCCCAGGTCACCGACACCTTGGCATGTACGCCTTTCAGCGCGTACGTGAACTCGCCGTTGGCCGGCGCGTGCAACACGCCCTCCTTTACAAAGGCGCTCAAGAACGCTGGAAACTCATTCGCACCGGTCACGCGACCGAACTGCTCGATCGTGAGCGGCGTGGCCCAGCGACGCGCGTTCAGCACCTTCGCATCCGAGGGTTTCAGGGTGACTTCCGGAAAGACTTCCCACTGCACCAGGTCCACGAGGTGTGTCATCACATCGACGATGCCGGCGCCCTGCTGCGCGGGATCGAAGAACCATTGCGGACGTTTGAGCTGAGCGCCGGCGACGACCTTGGAGAAGTTGTGAACGCTGATCTTGCTGATGGCCGGATTGTCCGGCGTGCCCTGCTCGATCGTGCCGAATAATCTCTTCTGCTGCGACAACGCCCTTTGCAGCATCGTCGTGATTTCGAATCGCTCGGTCATGATGTCGTACAACAACACGCCTTTCTGCTTCGCCTTGGCGAAGTCCGCTTCGAGCTTGGGAAAGTCGCCGGGGGTGATGACCATCGGCTTGTCGGCCAGCACGTGGGTGCCGGCATCGATGAAGGCCGTGATGTATTCAGTCTTGCGTGCGTTGTTGCCGGAGATCACCACGACCGTTGATTTCGCGGCTTCACGCGCTGCGGTCGGATGGCTGTTGCCACCCAGCACGGCGAACACGGCCCTCTTGAGGTAGTCAGGCCCGGTGTAGACCGTCTCGACCCACTGCGTGGGTTTCTCAGCGCGCTTGTTGAAGCTTTCGACCCGCTTCAAGTGCTGCGCCACGTCGTCGCCTTCAGGCGCGAACACCAGCACCTCGGGGGAAACTCCCGGCAGCATGAACTTCTGCACCAGGGCCGCATGAAAGTGACCGGGGTCGAGAGTGATCAATTGCACTTTGCCTTCCTTGCTCTGCGCGCTCGCGAGGCTTGCGACACATGCAAATGTGGCTGCCACGAGGGCGGCCGCTCCATTGCTTCTCTTCAGCATGCTTGAATCAGGCCTTGACCAAGTGCAGTGCGCCGTAAGGCGAACGCTCGCTGCGCGAGAGCATGGAATTGGCTTCATCGTCGTTCTTGAAGCGCTCGGTCTTCGGATCCCACTCGAGCGGGCGGCCGAGCTTCATGGCGATCCAGCTGACGATGCAGGCGCTGTTGCTGCGATGGGCCACATCCGCGGCCGCCAGCGGGCGCTTGCGGGACTGCACGCACTCCAGCCAGTTTTTGTGGTGCGACTTGCTCACCAGCAGCGGATGCGAAATTCCGTTGGGGTCCAGCAGTTTTTCGTCGCTGGCCGCCAGCGGCGGCAGGTTCGCGCCCTTGGCCTGCGGATCGCTGGACGTGGCGCCGGTGCCTTCGCGAGTGACCCAGATCCAGCCTTCATCGCCGAAGAACTTGAGCCCGGTGTTGTGCTTGTCGGAAACGTTGACCGTGACGTTGTTAGGGTACGCCAGCGTCACGTCGTAAGCGCCGTGTACGTTCCAGATGCGCTCCGGGTCCGGGAACTCGCCTTTGCCCGACACCTTGGTGGGGCCGGTGTTCTCGAACTGCAGCGCCCAGTGCATGGTGTCGTAGTGATGCGAACCCCAGCCAGTGATCATGCCGAGGCAGAACGCCTCGTTGCGCAGCCAGCCCGGGCGGCTGTAGTCCGCGCGCGGATGCACGCGCGTCTCGGTGTAGTACTTGAACGGCGTCGGGCCTAACCACTGTCCATAGTCGAGGCCTTCCGGAATCCCCTGGGGCGCGGCGTCTGGCGCGGTGGGGTCGGTCGGCAGGCCGATCTCCACGCGCTGCACATTGCCGATGCGGCCCGAACGGATGAGCTCGGCGGCACGCCGGAATTGCTCCCAGGAACGCTGCTGGCTGCCTACCTGCAGGATGCGCCCGTGGCGCTTCACCGCGTCACGCAAAATTACGCCTTCGGCGTGCGTCATGGTGAACGGCTTCTGTAGATAGACGTCCTTGCCCGCCTGGACGGCGGCCAGTGCCACTTCGGCGTGCCAGTGATCCGGTGTGCTGATGACCACCGCATCGATGTCGCGCCGCGCGACGAGCTCGCGATAGTTGTCGAAAGTGCGGATCTGCGGCGGCTTCACACCACGGTCGGTGTACGACTTCTCGATGAGTTTGACGCCGTCGGCGAGACGCCGGGCATCGAGCTCGCAGATCGCGACGAAATCGGCCAGGCCCGAATTGATGACGCCGGGCATGTCGTGTCCCAGCGCGATGCGGCCACAACCAATCTGACCGACGCGAATGCGGCTGTTGGCACCCCAGGTTCGTGACGAGATGATGAGCGGAGCAACCGCGGCCGACAGGAGCAAATTGCGTCGCGATACGGACAACTTTTTCATGGCGATCGAATCCGTACAGGCTGGAAGGGACGGCGAGTATCGAGCTAAATCATTCGTATCGCAAAGCTTCGATCGGGTCGAGGCGCGACGCCTTGCGCGCAGGATAGAGCCCGAACACAACACCGACGCCCGCGCTGACCACCAGCGCCGCCACCACGATCTCGGTGCGCGTGACCATTGTCCAGCCGAACTTGCTTGCCAGCAGGTAGCCGAATCCGACGCCGAATATGACGCCCAGTGCCCCGCCAATGGCGGCGAGCACCAATGCCTCGACCAGGAACTGCGCCATGATGTCCGCGGGCTGCGCCCCGACCGCCATGCGGATGCCGATCTCGCGCGTGCGCTCGGTCACCGAGACCAGCATGATGTTCATGACCCCGATGCCGCCGACGACCAGTGACACCAGCGCCACCGAGAACAACAGGCTGGTGACGGTTGCTTGCGTCGAGGTCAGCATGCTGGTCATCTCCGCCATGCTGCTGGTGGAGAAATCGTCTTCGTCGTCGGGCCCGAGCCGATGCCGTTCACGCAGCAGCGCGCCTATTTCCTGGCGCGCGCGCGGTATGGCTTCCGGCGAAACCGCGCTTACGAAGATGCGTCCGGGCACGAATTTGCCGAGCCCGCGCTGCATGCGTGTTTGAAAGGCGGATAAAGGGATGAAGATGATGTCGTCCTGGTCCGAACCCATCGCGTTCTGACCTTTGCGCTCGAGCACGCCGATGACCGTAAACGGCGCGTCACGAATCCGGATGATCTGGCCGATCGGATCGACGCCCGGCCCGAACAGATTCTCTGCGGCCGTCTGCCCGATCACCGCATTTTTCGCAGCGCCTGCCTGGTCGGATGCCGTGAACATCGCGCCGTTCGACACGGGCCAATTGCGGATCGTGAAGAAGTCGGGCGTCGTGCCCGTGATCTGCGTATTCCAGGTGTTCGTTTCCGAGATCACGGGCTGACCGGTATTCATCTGCGGTGCAACCGCGGCGACCGAGGGCAGCTCGGTCTGAATCGCACGCAGGTCTTCCCAGGTGATGCTGGGTTGCGAGCCCGCGCCGCCGCGGCCTCCGGGACCCTGGCTCGAACCCGAGAACAACATGACGATGTTGGTGCCCGCGCCTTCGATCTGCGCGCGCACGCGTGACTTCGCACCCTCGCCGATCGACTGCATGAAGATCACGGCACCCACGCCGATGATGATGCCGAGAGCGGTGAGAAAGGAACGCAGCTTGTTTCGCCGCAGCGCGAGTCCCGCTAGGCGCAGGGTTTCACCAGCTGGAATCATGACGCCTCCTTGAGCCTGGGGTTCTGGCGCTCGTCGCTGACGACGCCGCCGTCCTTGAGCAGTAGTTTGCGCGCGGCGTAAGCCGCAACGTCGGGTTCATGCGTGACGAATACGATGGTCATGCCCGACGCCTGCAGTTCGGTCAGCAGGTTCATGATCTCGAGCGTGGTGACCGAATCGAGATTGCCGGTGGGTTCGTCCGCGAGGATGAGCGGCGGGTTGGTGACCAGCGCACGCGCGATGGCCACGCGCTGCTGCTGGCCGCCGGACAACTGCGAAGGATGGTGGCCGGCGCGATGGGACAGCCCGACGCGGTCCAGCGCTTCCTTGGCGCGCTTGCGCCGTTCCGCCAGAGGCACGCGGGCGTAAATGAGCGGCAACTCGACGTTTTCGGCAGCCGAGGTGCGCTTGAGCAGGTTGAAGCTCTGGAACACGAAACCGATGAATTCGTTGCGCACTTTGGCGAGTTCGATACGCGACAGCTTCGCCACGTCGCGATCGGCTAACAAATAGCTGCCGCGCGACGGTGAATCGAGGCAACCCAGAATATTCATGAGAGTCGATTTGCCTGAACCCGACGAACCCGTGATGGCCACGAACTCGCCGCGCTCGATGGAGAGATTCACGTCGTGCAACGCGGCGAATTCCGTATCACCGGATTGGTAGATCTTGCCGAGATTGCGCAGTTCGATGAGAGCCATGGCGAGGTGGCTGACTACAGGATGCGCGGGCCGCGCTGCTGTCCGCGCTGACCCTGGGCATTCTGCCCTGCGACGCCAACGATCAGCGTCTCGCCTTCCTTGAGATCGCCGCCAGTCACTTCGGTAACGCGCCCATCGGTAAGCCCCGTGATGACCGCGCGCGGCACCGGCTTTCCGTCGACCAGAACATAAACCGTGCGCCTCACGACCACGGGGGTGGCGGCATCTTCGTCCGAATCGCCTTCGGACTTGCGGCGATTGCCCTCGCCCTGCCGCTGTCCGCCAGCCGCTTGCACGGTGCCCATGGCCGCCGGCGCCGCGCCGGCAGGCGCTCCTTCTGGCCGGAAGCGCAGCGCGGTGTTGGGCACGGCTAACACATCGCGGCGCCGGTCGGTGACGATGCTGACGGTGGCGGTCATGCCCGGCTTGAGCTTGAGGTCGTCATTGGCGACGTCGATGACGGCGTCATAGGTCACCACGTTCTGCACGACCTGGGGCGCGTTGCGAATGTCGCGGATGGACCCGCGGAACGGCTCGCCCGGGTACGCGTCGACGGTGAAAGAGACACGCATGCCCGGCTTCAGGCGGCCGATGTCGGACTCGGCGACGTTGGTGTGCACCTCCATCTTCCGCAGATCCTGCGCAATGGTGAAGATGACGGGAGCGGACAACGAAGCGGCCACCGTCTGACCGACGTTTACCGCCCGAGAGATAACCACCCCGTCCGTTGGCGAGAGGATGTCGGTGTAGCGCAGATTGGTCTGGGCCTGTTCAAGCGACGCACGCGACTGGGCAAGCTGCGCCTGGGCCTGGTCGACGGCGGCCCGCGCGGATCGTGCCGTGGCCACGGCGTTGTCGCGTTCTGTTTCGGAAATGAGCCGCTGTTCGTAAACCTCGGATGAGCGTCTTGCCTGGCGCTCGGAGTCTTCGGCAGTGATGGTGAGCCGATGGACGTTTGCCCGGGCCGCCATCACGTTGGCTTCGGCCTGCACCACGGCGGCGCCAAACAAGGCGGGATCGATCTTGGCGATCTTCTGGCCCTTCTTCACCGGCGAGTTGAAGTCGGCGAACAGCTCCTGGATACGTCCGGAGACCTGACTACCGACATCGACGGTGACGACGGCCTGCAGGCTGCCCGAGGTGCTGACCCGCGAAACGACAGCGCCGCGTTCTGCGACGGCGGTCTGATAGTCCGGGGCTGCATCGCCACCGGAGATGAATCGATAAACGAAGAAAAAGACGACGAGGACAATCGCGACCAGCCAAATGAGGCGTGCGCGGGAGAGTTGTTTGAGCAAGTTCGTATCCGATCTGACTGGCGCGCTCTTCGCGCAACAGTGTAGATCAGTCAGGGGGCGCCGCGTTCCCCTAAAAAGTTATCAGTGTGTGTCAACCTCAGAGGGCGATCGACGTTAGCCCGTGGTTACCCTTCGGCGCCGCGCGAAGCTTCGAGGCGTTGCTCTTCAACAAGGGCTCGATGTCGGACGCGGACAGGGGTCGGCTATGCAGATAGCCCTGCGACTCGTCACAACCCATGTGTTCCAGCATTTCGAATTGCTCGGGGGTCTCGACGCCCTCGGCCACGGTTGTCATATCGAAGGCCCTGCCGAGCGCGATGATGGTCTCCGCCACCGTGCGCCCCGGGCCGGTGGAAGTGAGGCCGCTGATGAAACTCCGGTCGATCTTCAGCATGTCCACCGGCAGCTCGGCCAGGCGGCTCAGCGACGAATAGCCGGTGCCAAAGTCGTCGATGGCCACGCGGATCCCCGACCGTCGCAGAACGCGCAGTTGCGAGACCGCCGAACTGACATCGTCGATGAGGACACCCTCGGTGATTTCGATGTCGATGCCGACGTTCTCGTTGCGCCATTCGCCCACCAGGTCGAGCAGGTGGTCGGCAAAGGCGCGTCGTCGAAGCTGTACGGGTGAAATGTTGACCGCCACGCGGCCCGCCGTGAGACCCGCGCCCTGCCACCGACGCAGGTCCGAGGCAGCCTGCCGCAGAATCCAGTCGCCCAGCGGCACGATGAGTCCGCTGGTCTCCATCAGCGGAAGGAAGGCGCCGGGCATCACGAGGCCGGCTTCCGGATCGCGCCAGCGAACCAGCGCCTCGAGGCCGCGGATGAAGCGCGTGCGCACATCGATCTTGGTCTGGTAATGAAGCTCGAATTCCTGGCGTTCCACCGCGCCGCGCAGGCGGTGCTCCATGGTCATGCGCGACACCACCGCCGAGCTCAATTCCAGGCGATGTGGCAGATATTTCTCGCCAGTGTTCTTGGCGCTGCGTAACGCCGCTTCGGCGTTTTGCACGAGCGCGTTGGCGTCGTTGCCGTTGTCGGGGTATCGCGCGAAGCCGCACTTCACGTCAACGGGAATCCCGCGGCCATCCACGGTGAAGGGCGCGCGAAACACCTCGACCATCTGTTCCTGCATCCAGTGCACGGCTTCGTCTTCATCACCGGCAGCTTCCATGATGAGCCCGAAGGTTCCGCCACCGAAGTGCGCCAGATGCTCGGTGGAATCCTGGTGGCGTTTGAGTCGATCCGCCACCTGCTGCAACAGCAGATCGCCGGCGTGCCGGCCGAAGGAATCGTTGATGGTAGATAGTTGTTCGATGTCGAGCACGGCCACGGCCGGCGTACCTCTGCGGCCTATGCGCGGCTCGAGTGCGCGAACCAGCCGTTCGCAGAACAGGCCGCGTTTGGCGAGACTGGTCAGCGGGTCGAAGTACGACAGAAAACGGACTTCGTCTTCCTTGTGAAGGTACTGCAACGCGAACGACAGGTTGGCCACCAGCTCGCGCAACATGCGCGACTCCTCGTCGCCCACCGCACCCACATCGTAAGAGGTGAGCATCATGGCGCCGACGGGTGTTCGATCCACCAGCAGTGGATAGGCCACGACGCTGCGAAATCCGGAATCCATGAGCGACGCGCGCGCCGCCAGACCCATATCCAGGGACTGCAGGTCGTTGCAGACCAGTGAAGCACCGGTGCGCAGGACGCGGCCGATGACGCTCGTGTCCTCACCCGCGGTTTCGCCGATGCTGAACGTGATTTGTTGTGCTGCCTGGCCGTCGACACTGCCCGACCAGGCCGTGGGCCGCGCGGTTCGAGTGCCTGGTTCGATCAGCGCCACCATTGCGCTGGCGTAACCACCCACCGAAGTGGCGAGCCGGCATGCTTCGGCCAGGACCTCGCGCCGCTGACGTATACGCACCATGGCGCTGTTGACGCCGCTCAGCATCTTCAGCACGCGCGTGAGGCGGCTGATGTGTTTCTCCTGGCGGCGGCGCTCGGAGAAATCGCGCTCGCTGCCGCGATACCCGACCACCTGCCCGCCCTCGCCCAGCAGCACCAGCATGTTGCGCTCGAGCCAGCGATAGCTGCCGTTGCGATGGCGCCAACGCGCCTGAAGATTGGCCGCGGTACGCTGGTTCGGTCCCAGCGTGTGCATTGCAAAGTCGAGCGAGGCGAGATCTTCGGGGTGAACGTACTGCGATGCGTTGGTTCCGAGGATTTCCTCGGGCGCATACCCGAGCGTGCTGCGCACGGAGTCGCTGCAGAACGTGAATTTACCGGCGCGATCGTGCTCCCAGATCCAGTCCTGCGACGTTGCGACGATGTCACGCAGCTGCTGCTCGAGCGAAACGCGCGCCCGGCGAATCGAAGCATCGCTGAGCGCCCGCCGGACGGCCGGCACCAGTCGCGTCATGTTGGACTTCAGCACGTAGTCATAGGCGCCGCGCTGCATCGCATCGATCGCGCGCTCTTCGCCCAGGGTGCCGGACAGAAAGATGAAGGGTGTGTCCGGAGTCAGCTCGCGGGAGATCTCCAGCGCCGACAACCCGTCGAATCCGGGAAGTGTGAAATCGGAGAGGATGAGGTCGGGTTTGAATTCGCGCAGCACCCCGCGCAGCGCGGCTTCAGAATCCACGCGCTTCCAGGTGCATGAGAATCCCGCGGATTCAAGCTGGCGGACGGCAATTTCCGACTCCAGCGGCATATCTTCGACAAGAACGAGTCTTACCGGCTGCATTTTGTATTGTTCCCCGCCACCCGTCAGTGCCAACCCTCCCTAAGGCGGCCCAACTCCTGCTCTACTGCCCCGCCGCGACATATTCCCCCTCCGCGGCAGCCAAGAACAACTTAGTCCAGTTACTCCTATTGCGCATGTGACGCAACCCACAGACGGACAGTCCGGATTTTAAGTAGTTAGTCAGTCCATTTCGCGGCCGATCCGCTGTGGGAACCCTCCGACAGCCGGGACTGAGAGATAGCCCTAGGTATTAGGCACTTGGGCTAAAGACGGCAGAAAATACGCCGTAACCGAGGGGCAAGGGGTATCACCTACGCGGGCGTACGCGGAAAGTACGTACCGCCAAGGGACCCGTTCTCAGCTACAGGTATCCCAGCAGTGAACACCAACATCGCCCAGTTTCAACCTGAACATAAGCAGACGCTGCTCATCGTCGACGACGAGCCCGCGTCGATGCGCGCGTTGTGCGACACGCTCGAATACGAGGGTTACAAAACGTATGGCTTCACCGCGCCGGCAGAGGCGTTGGCTGCCATGCGCGAACGCAGCTACGACCTGCTGCTGGCCGATCTGCAGATGCCCGGCACCAACGGCATCGACCTCATGAAGTCCGCGCAGCTC
>DASTTJ010000415.1:0-2032 GCA_035760205.1 Steroidobacteraceae bacterium
GCCGTGAGTTCGCGCACCGAGGCCATCTATGAGGCCTCGCGACTCGGGCTGATCGAAAGCCGCTAGCACAGCTCTCCGGGGGCGGCAACCCCTTCCCGGGTGTGCGCGCGGCGTCGCCGCGCTTCCAAACTACTCCCCGAAAAAAGGATTGAACCGCGGGCCCGCGCCATACGACGGATGGCACGAGGAGGCAGTGTGCCTCGAGGAGTCGTCATGAAACAGAAACTGCTCTGGCTCGTTTTCGCGTTACACAGCGGCGCCGCGTGGGCCGCCCGCGATGGCGTGATCATCGGACAAGACTTCATTCCGACCATCAGTGTGGAGTCGACCAACGGTCAGTCGTACAACAAGGTCCGCGGCCCGACCGGCGCGCTGAATATCCAGATCAGCGGCCAGTGCCCGTCGAATCACGGTGTTTACCGCGCTTCTGCACGCGCCCTGCATTGGCCCGATTCCACCGGTGAGGCGGATATCGGCGACCTGCGAAAAACCGATCGCAAGCTTTCAAGGCGCCTGGTGTGGGTGCCTCATTCGCTGACGCCCATCGAGTGGCATACGAGCTGGAAGCAGAAAGCGATTGCCGCATGCAACGCGAATCTGGCGAAACAGAAATCGGACGGACGAACCACCGGGCAGGTGTTCGCGCAGCGCTGGCCGCTCAGCAAGGTGGAAGTGGATCGCGTCGAAGGCACGCTCAGCTGCCTGAAGCTCGAATCGGGCGGCAAAGGCGCTCACTTCGATGCCGACGGCGGCAAGACATTCACGATGCTCAACAGTGCCTGGGTGAACATCAACTGCGAGCGGCACATGGTCAACGACTTCAAGGCGGAGCCGAAACCGAATACTTCGGTCAACGATCTGACCTACGGCGTTCACGTGGTGCAGGCGAATCTCAGCGCGCTTCCGAAGACCACCGCCAACGGTGTATGCGGTCTCACGCTGTCGGGCGTCATCGAGACCGATGCGATCAATGCCACGGTCACGCTGTTCTACCGCAATAACAAGGGCGGCACGACGCCGTGGCGAACGGTGAAGACCGATCACAGCAAGGTCGCGTTCTTCAGTGACTTCCTGGATTTCACCAAGCCCACGGGACCGTCGATGTCGGCCGCGCAACCTGCTGGAAGCGGCGGAATCGCAACCAACCCGGGCAAACAACACAACGGCTGGTACCAGATGGTCGGCAAGAACATCAAGTTCCAGTCAAACATGGCGAGCTTCAACTTCGATTGCGCCAAGCCATCGCCGGGCGGAATCACCACGGCGCCCAACAAGCCGACGGTCCCGCCTAACAAGGTAGTACCTCCGGCGACTCCCCCACCGCCAAAAAAGGGACTCGCGGGCCAGGAACCGACCCCTCTGCCATTTCTGCTACCGGCGGTGCAGGCGGCGCCTGAAGCCCCGAGCCGCGGTAAGTGATGGCGATGCGAACACGAAGTGCACTGACTCTCGCGGTGGCGCTGGCACTCGGCGCGAAGGCGATCCCCGAAGCCGACGCAGCGGTCATTCCCGTGATGGCGTCGGATGAAGCGCTTCAGGTGCCGTTGCCAACGGAGAACCTGGCACCCGGCACCACGTTGCAGTTCGAACTCGATGGGTATGACATTGCCGCTGTTGTGCAGGTGGCGGGCGATGTCGTCTCCATCCCGGTGGGGAGTCTTGGCCTCACTACCGGCGAGCACACACTGCGCATCATCGCCGCGCAGGACAATGGCGATCTGGACACGCTGGCCGAGCACACACTCGATGTCTATCAACGCCCCGGCGTGCGCGCCGCGGCACACCAGTGGAACGTATTGCTCGGCAGCCAGTATCGAATCGCCCAGGATCCAGACGAGGCATTCGAAGGAGCCGACCGCGCGAGCAACACTGCGCTGGCGGAGTGGCAAGGTGACTTCGACAGCGGCACGTGGATCGCCGGAGGCACTTTACAAGCGCTGTACGACAGCAACCGGACGCTCGGCAGCGAAGAGTCGCTGTGGCAACTGCCGGCGCTCAATCTGCGCGCCGGCCGGCGATTCGAGTCTGGACA
>DASTTJ010000416.1:0-2910 GCA_035760205.1 Steroidobacteraceae bacterium
TGCTCTGGACGGTCGTCGGTTTTTTCCAAGCTTCGGGCGGCGGCTCACTCGCTTCCGAATTCATCTCCGACGCGCCAACCGTTATGGCCGCTTACCGCAGAAATCAGTTCCAGTCGCTGACGGCGCAGCTGCAATCGGCCGCATCATTTGCGCAGTTCAGGGACGCGGTAGCGATCAACCCTGTCGTCAGCGTCGACGTGAAACGGGAGTCGGACTATTACGCGGAGCAGTCGAAGGCGTTCGCCACGCTGCTCGAATACATCGCGTATGGCGTCGGCGGCCTGATGGGTCTCGGAGCGGCCTTCGGCGCGGTTAACACCATGTATTCGGCGGTAAAGGTGAGGACCCGGGAAATTGCGGTGCTGCGCGCGCTTGGATTCAGAGGATCGGCCATCGCGGCCTCGGTGTTGAGTGAAGCAGTGTTGCTCGCCTGCGTGGGCTCGTTCATCGGCGCACTGGCTTCCTGGCTTTTGTTTCGCAACTCCACGGCGAGCACCCTGGCTGGGTCGGGAACCCAGCTCATCTACACATTCGAGCTGAGCACGGGGGCCATTCAAATGGGAATCGCGGGCGCCTGTGTGATCGGCGTGCTGGGCGCGCTCTTTCCGACGATCAGTGCATTGCGTTCGCCAGTGGCTCCGGCCCTGCATCAATAAGCGCCAGCGACAGGCGGAAGGGAGGGAACATGGCCGGTCCGAGAATCTGGAGCAATCGAAATTTCAGCTGGCTCTTCGCGGCGAGCGCTATCTCCGCGACGGGTGGGCAGTTCTCGCAGATCGCCGTGCCGTGGCTGGCGCTGACACTGGCCGGAGGTGCCGCGGTTCTCGGCGCGAGCGTTGCGATCATGGCCATTCCGCAGGTGGCGCTCGTTCTCCTCGGCGGCATCGCCGCCGATCGCTTTTCGGCGAAAGCAATCCTCTGCGCAACGAGCTTCGCGAACGCGCTGTTTCTGGCTGTGCTGGCCGGTCTGGTGATGGCGGGATCCCTGAATGTTCCGTTGCTGTTGGGGACGGCGCTGGTGCTCGGCATCTCCGCCGCGTTTGCAGGACCGGCCGGCGGATCGCTGGTGCCGCGAATCCTCCTTCCAGACCAGCTGGCTCGTGCGAACTCCGTGCTGATGATGATGCGGCAGGTGGTGATGTTGTTCGGTCCCGCGATCGCCGGCGGCGTCATCGCCTGGACGGCGTCCAATGCTCCGGAAGGGGACAGCAGCGGTATTGCCGTTGCTCTGGCGATCACGGCGGCCACCTTTACGGTGTCGGGCTGCCTGATGGCTTTCGTCCGGGTCGCGCCACTGGAGAGACCCGCAGGGGCAAAGAGCGCCATCTCCTCGATCGTCGAAGCGTTCAAATGGCTGCGCAGTGATCGGCAACTTTGCACGCTGCTGCTGTACTACGCACTGATGATGCTGATTCTCGCGGGCCCGGCCCAAGTTGGAATCCCTCTGCTCGCGAATACGCAGCTGGGCCGTGGCGCCACTGGTTACGGCCTGCTGATTTCGGGCCTGGCGCTCGGAAGCATCGTGGGCATGAGTGTCGCCGGCCTCGGGCCTCGCTCGCGGATCGCCACACTGGGCACGACCATTCTGCTGGTCGATGTAATCGGTGGCCTGTCGCTGTTTGCTCTCGGGTACATGCACTCGATCTGGCCTGCCGTGCTGCTGTGCGGCCTGGTGGGCCTCGGCGGCGGCTACGTGCAGATCGGTGTCATGACGTGGATTCAGCGTCGCATCCCCGTCCACATGCTCGGGCGCGCGATGAGCGTGCTGATGTTCATCATGCTGGGCTCCGTTCCCCTCTCGGCACTGGTCGCAGGCGTCCTGCTCACGCACGTGACGGTCACCACGCTCTTCACCTTCTGTGGCGCCGTGCTCGCGCTCATTGCGCTCGTCTGCCTCTCGAGCGTCACGCTGCGCTCCATAGATTCCGCTTCGGCAGCAGACGCCGCCACATCCTCGGCTAAGTAGATTGGCGCTGCGCGCGGTTCTCGCGCGCATGCCTGCCTGTTCATCCAGGTTGACGCGAATACGGCCGCGCGCACGCGCTGCGAGCGGCCGAATTTCTCCGCCGCGCCTTTTTATTCATCTGCGAATCCACGACCTTGGGCACAGCGCCTAACACCGATTGCGAAACGAAATCACGTAAGCGTCCGCCGGCCCAAAGAAAGTTGGAGAAGAGAGAGCCCATGCGTCACACCAATAGCCTCTATCTCAGGGAAGACATCCAGTTCGAACCGCTCGTCAACAGCTGGTACTCGTGGCCGCTGCTGATCGCGCCCGCCACAGCGGCGATGGTGATCAACAATCATCACCTGCGGATCATGGAGTCTTTCGTCCGTGCGCCCGAGCTGAATCGCGAGGCTGCCAGGAACCCCGCGATGCGCGGCGGCCCCTTCATGGACTTTGCGGGAGACGTGGCGTGCATCCGCGATCTCATCACGACCACGCGCAACGGCTGCGCGGACCTGCTTACCCTCGCGGCGGCGATCAAGGAGCTCGACCAGTGCCTGGCCGCAGAGGCCAAGGGCGCGTCGCTCGCAGCGCTGTATCCGCGAGTGCCGCCCCCGCTGCGTGGCTTCGTCGAACTCGGCTACGACCTCGGTGGTTCGGCCTCGTTCCGTCTCATCGAGGCGCTGCTTTATCGCAGCAGGTTCTACCAGCCGTCTCTGCAGACGCTGCTGCTCTCGATGGTGCAGGACGACAAACGCCCGTTCGCGCTGAGCACGCCGCGGCTACCTTCCGAGACTGAAGTGCAGCTGAGGCTGCCATTCCACTCGAAGGACATCGACACACTGGCTTCAATGAGGGTGCGTTCAGTCGACGCGAGCTTCGTCAACCTGCTGGCCGAGGAATACGTGGACGGTGGTGGCGCGGGCAGAGACCTGTTCCGCTCGTTCTTTACGGAGTCACCG
>DASTTJ010000417.1:0-9933 GCA_035760205.1 Steroidobacteraceae bacterium
GAACGGCATCCAGGAATGCAAGCCGGGCACCGAGTGGCCGAGCCACGGCCCTGCCAGCGTCAGCAGCGCACTGAGCAGCAGCACCGACCCCCCCAGGTGCCGGACCGCCGGACGTGAGGTGAGGCTCTGCAATCGCTGCGCGCCGCAAGCAGCGATGAAGAGCGCCGGCGCGGTGCCGAGACCGAATGCCGTCATGATGAGAGCGCCCCGCGCGGCATCGAGCTGCAAGGTGGCAATCAACAGCACGGAATACACGAAACCGCAGGGCATCCATCCCCACACCATGCCGAAGGCGAAGCCGCGCGGCAGTGTCTTGACCGGGAGCAGCCGCCGGCCGAGCGGCGCAAGCCTTGGCCACAACCTGCGTCCGATGCCCACACCGGGATCGCGCAGATGGCCGAATGCGACCAGCGCGCCGAGCAGCAACGCCAGCGCCGTCAAACCGCGCAACGTTCGCCGCACCGATTCGATATCGAGCAGGCTTACGAGTCCGCCGAATATCCCGGCCAGCAGCAGGCCCGCCAGTGCATAGGAAAAAATGCGGCCCAGTTGATAGGCGAGGATGAGTGCTGGCCGCATGCGTCCCTGCGCGTCACGCGCCGCGGACATGCCGAGCGCCGCGGAAATGCCGCCGCACATGACGAGGCAGTGACCGCTGGCGGCGAGACCGAGCAGCAGTGCGGCGGTGAGTGTGAGCGCCTCATTCATCGCGGCGGCCCGCACGTTGATCCGTGTCATCGAGCGGCATCAGGGCCGGAGTATCCAGGTCATCGAACTGGTCGTGATTCACTGCCCAGAAGAACACCCACACGGCGCCGGCCATGAACAGCAGCGAAAGCGGAATCAACAGCAGGAGTATGTTCATGCGGCCGGCCGTGGAGAAAATTCCGCAGGCGCCCGCACGAGAGCCGCAGTGCGTGGAGCTAGGTCTTCGCGTCCGATACGCAGCGCATTGAGGATGACACCCAGCGAGCTCAACGACATCCCGAGCGCCGCCAGCCAAGGCGGAACGAAACCCAAGGCCGCGAGGGGCACGGCGGAGAGGTTGTAGAAGAGTGCCCAGCGCTGATTCTGCCGAATGATGGCGATCGTTCGCTGGGCGATGTCGCGCGCAGCTGGAATAGCGTCGAGACGCCCACCCTCGAGCACGATGTCGCTGCTCGCCTGTGTCAGCTCGGATCCTTCCGCCAGCGCGATGGCCACATCCGCGCCTGCCAGAACCGGGGCATCATTGATTCCGTCACCGACCGCGAGCACGCGTGCGCCCGCGGCACGAAGCTCGGTCAACCACGCCAGTTTGCCGGCCGGCAGTACGCGCGCCCGCCAGGTGTCGACGTTCAGTCGCGCGGCAATGTGTGCCACCCTGGATGACGCGTCTCCGCTCGCGATGAGCACCGTGACCCCGCGCGACTGCAGCGCATCGATGGCGGCGCCGGCGTCCGACCGCAGTCGTTCGCCAATGCGAAACGCGGCGATGGGGCCGGTATCACCCGCGAGCAGCACGGCATCCTCATGCTCGCGAGACAACGGAAAACCGGTGACCGCGAAGTCGCTGCGCCCCAGGCGAAGTGTGCGACCGGCGATCGTCGCGCTCACACCCAACCCGGCATGCGAATTCACCTCGGACACCGCGCCGCCGCTGATGCCGGGATGTGCCGCCGCAATCGCCCGCGCGACCGGGTGGCGGCTCTGCCGCGCGAGCGTCGCGGCAAGACTCAATGCTTCGTCCCGCGAGACATCGCCGAATGCATGCAGGTCAGCGAGTGACAGAGTGGTTTCGGTCAACGTGCCGGTCTTGTCGAACAGTGCATGAGTGCATTCGGCCAGCGCCTGGATCGCGTCCGGCCTCACGACCAGCACGCCGCGTCGCGCCAGCGCGCCCAACGCACGCGTGATCGCCGCCGGAACAGCCAGCGCAAACGCACAGGGGCAGGAGATCACCAGCACCGCGACTGCCGCGGAAAACGCGCGAGCGGGATCGACGAAACCCCACACGGTGGCGGTCAGGGCGGTCAGCGCCAGCACGCGTCCGACGAAGCGGCCCGCGGCGAGTTCGCCGGCGACCTGCAGGCGCGGACGTTCCGCGTGCGCGCGGCCGGCGAGCGCGGCGATGCCGGCAAGCGCCGTGTCTGCGCCAACCCGCTCGATGCGTACGAGCACCGGTCCATCTTCGAGAACACTGCCCGCGATGAGCAGATCGGCGGGACGCTTGAGCACGGGTGCCGATTCGCCGCTGAGCAGCGCTTCATCCACGCGGCATCCGCCGCTCAGCAGCACGCCGTCGGCCGGCATGATGCCCCCTTCGGCGACGCGCACGCAGTCGCCCACGCGTAATTCGTGAATGCCGACTCGTTGCCACGTGCCGTCTTCGCGCTGGCGATCGGCGAACGGCGGCGTCAGCCTGGCCAGCGCATCGGTGAGATCGCCGGCGCGATGCCGCGCGCGCATTTCGAGATAACGTCCCGCGAGCAGGAAGAACACGAACATGGAGACCGAATCGAAGTACACCTCGCCCGTGCCCCGCACCGATTCGATGAGGCTGGCCGCATACACGGCCGCGATGGCGAGCGCGACCGGCACATCCATTCCCGCGCGCCGCGCCCGGAGCGAGCGCAATGCGCCGGCGAAGAACGGCCGCGCCGAATAGAGAACCACCGGTGTCGCCACCAGAAGGCCCAGCCAGCGCAGCAATTCGCGCGTGGACACATCGAGCGTCTCCGCGGCGCCGAGGTAGATAGCCGTGGCGTACATCATCGCCTGCATGGTGCCGAAGCCGGCGACCAGCAACCGCTTGAGCGCGTCGCGCGACTCGCGCCGTCGCAGGTCATCGAGCCCGCGTGAATCGAGGGGCAGCGCGCCATAACCCACGCGCGACAGGGTCTGCAGCAATTGCGGCAGTGTGACCGCGGCGTCGCGCCAGATCACGCGCGCACGCCGCGCCGCCGCATTGACCTGCACACTCACGACTCCCGGCGTGGCCCCGAGCGAGCGCTCGATCAGCCACACGCAGGCCGTGCAACGCACCCCTTCCACCAACAAGAGAGTTTCGCGAAGGCCGCCGCCCAGATCGCGGACGACGTGGCGGGCGTTGTCCACACGATTCCAGGAATCGGGCGAGAGGTTTTCGGCGGGGGCATCCGGCTTTTGCCCGGGAGCCGTGCGCAGCGCGTAGTAATCGGCGAGCCCGAGTTGTTCGATCCACTCGGCTGCGGCGCGGCAGCCCAGGCAACACATCGGTCGATCCTGTCCCGCCACGTGTGCCTGAATGACAGCGCCCGACGGGAGCGCTTCCCCGCAGTGCCAGCAGTTAGGGGCGCTCGGCACGAGAGGAGTTCATCCGGATGACGCCGTGACGATCAGCGCGATACATCCCGCCAGAGAGCCGAAGAAAACGGCGATGCCCAACCACATCACCGGCGGTCGATACCAGGGCTCGTCCGCGCGGTTCATGGCTTGGCGCCCTGGGCCATCACCCACGCGGTAATCAGCCGCGCCTCATCGAGAGTGAGCTTCTGGCGCCAGGCTGGCATAACGCCCGCACGCCCATCCCGCACGCTGGCCACCACGCTTTCGATGTTGCCACCGTACAGCCACACATTGTCGAACAGGTTGGGAGCGCCCAACGCCGGATTGCCGCGGCCGTCGGCTGCGTGACAGGCGAGGCACAGCGTTTCGTAACGGACCTTGCCGGCGGCGACCCACGCAGCGGGCGCTTGCGTTCCACTTTGGCTGACGACATACGCGGCCACTTCGTTTATGCCGTTGTGGCCGAGCGCGCCCGCGAGCGGCGGCATCACGCCGCTACGTCCATCGAGAATGCTGGCCATGATCGTCTCGCCGTCACCGCCGTACAGCCAGTCGGCGTCCACCAAGTTGGGCGCGCCTACGGCATGAGTGCCCAGCGCCCCGGTTCCGTGACAGGCAGCGCAGTTGTCGAGGTAGAGTCGATGGCCGATGCCGGCCGCCTCCTCGTTTGCCGCGAGCTGTTCCAGACTGAGTGATCGCAGTGGCGCGATGCGTGCCTCGAGCCGGGCGCTGTTGGCGGCCGATTGGCGCTGGTGTTCCCCTTTTGAGGTCCATCCGAGTGTGCCGCTGAGATTGCCGAAGCCCGGATACAGCGATAGATAGACGACACCGAAGATGAAGGAGGCGGCGGAAGCCACCACCCACCACAGCGGCAGCGGGCGCACTCCTTCGCGCAGCGCGCCGTGCGCCCACACGTGACCGGTCGTTCCGTCCTCGATGGTGGGGATGCGCATCCACATGGCCCATAGGAACAGAAGCAGACTGATGCTGGCGGTGAGGCACGCCAGGACCATGACCCATACAGACCAGAAGCCGTTCACGAGTGCCTCTCTTCATCGTCTTGCGGGTCGTCCAGTGGCAGCCGCGCCAGCGTGTCGAAGGCGTCCTTGTGATGCGGCCGCCAGGCCCAGATCCAGATGCCGATGAACACCAGCATGATCAGCACGATCATCACGCCGATGAAATGCCCATACCACGCGCTCATCGCGGCACCCCTAATCCCTGCAGATAGGCGACGAGCGCATCGAGCTCGGTCTTGCCGAGTACCGCGTCGGCCGCGCCGGCAATGTCGGCATCGCTGTATGGATCGCCGAGCGTGCGCAACGCGCGCATCCGCGCCTGCAGGTTGGCACCGTCAATCCCCTCTTCCGCGAGCCACGGGTATTTCGGCATGTTCGACTGCGGCACGAGATCGCGCGGCGCGAGCAGATGCGCGCGATGCCAGACATCGGAATATTTTCCGCCGACGCGCGCCAGATCGGGACCCGTGCGCTTCGAACCCCACTGGAACGGGCGGTCGTAGACGGACTCACCGGCCACGGAAAAATTGCCGTAACGCTGGGTCTCGAAGCTCAGCGTGCGAATCATCTGCGAGTGACACAGGTAGCAGCCCTCGCGCACATACACGTCCCGGCCGGCGAGGCGCAGCGGTTCGTAGGGCACGACGCCCGGCGCAGGTTTCACGGTTTGCGCGTCATTGAACAGCGGCACGATCTCGGCGAGTCCGCCGAACGAGACCATGATGGCGATCAGCACGCCGAGCAGACCCGCGTTCTTTTCGAGCTTCTCCCAATGTTTGTACTTCAGGCCCATGTCAGGCCTTCGCCGGCAACGGGGCCGGTACCTGATCGGGGACCGGCTCCGGAATCACTTCGGGCGCCGGCACCAGGATGGGCTTGATCAGTCCCGCGCGCGCATCGGCGGCGGTATGCCACAGATTCCAGGCCATCACGACCATGCCGCTGAGCACCAGCAATCCGCCCAGGAAACGCGCGATGTAGTAAGGATTCGTGGCAATGAGGCTCGACAGGAAATCGTAGGTGAGTGATCCGTCGGCGTTCCTTGCGCGCCACATCAGGGCCTGGGTGACGCCCGCGGTCCACATCGACATCACGTAGACCAGCAGCCCGCTCGTGTGCAGCCAGAAATGCAGGTTCATCGCCGGTGTTGAATGCATGGCCGGTCGATCGAGCGCGCGCGGCGCCATCGCATACATCGAGCCGATCGTGATCATCGCCACCCAGCCGATGGCGCCGGCATGCACGTGCGCAACGGTCCAGTCGGTGTAGTGCGTGAAGGAGTTCACCGACTTGATGGCCATCATCGAGCCTTCGAACGTGGATGCGGCGTAGAACACCAGCGCCATCACCATGAACTTGGCGGCAGGATCCGTCCGCAGCTTGTGCCAGGAACCATTGAACGTCAGCAGGCCGTTGGCCGCCGAACCCATGCTCGGCATGATCAGCACGAGCGAGAACACCATGCCGACCGACTGCACCCAATCCGGCAGCGCGGTGTACAGCAGGTGGTGCGAACCCGCCCACATGTACACGGAAATCAGCGCCCAGAAATTGACGATGGAGAACCGGTAACTCCACAGCGGCTGCTGGGCCTGGCGCGGCACGAAGTAGTACATCATTCCGAGGAAGCCGGCCGTCAGGAAAAATGCCACGGCGTTATGGCCGTACCACCACTGCACCATCGCGTCCACGGCGCCCGAGTAGATGGGATACGACTTGAACAGCGAGACCGGCAGCGCCAGGTTGTTCACGATGTGCAGCAGGGCGACGGCGATGATCAGCGCGCCGTAGTACCAGTTCGACACATAGATGTGCCGGATGCGCCGCTGCGCCAGCGTCGCGAAAAACACCACCGCGAAGGAGACCCACACCACGGCGATGAGCAGGTCGATGAACCACTCGGGCTCGGCGTATTCCTTGCTCTGCGTGATACCGAAGGGCATCGTCGCCATGGCCAGCACGATTACGGCCTGCCATCCCCAGAACGTGAACAGCGCGAGCCGTCCCAACGCCAGGCGCACGTGACCCGTCCGCTGCACGATGTAATAGCAGGTCCCCATCAGCGCGGAGCCACCGAACGCGAAGATGACTCCGAAGGTGTGGTTGGCGCGGATGCGGCTGAACGTGAGCCAGGAGACGTCGAAATTGAGCGCCGGCCAGGCGAGCTGCGCCGCAGCGAGCACACCGATGGCCATGCCGACGACGCCCCAGACGGCAGCGGCGAGCAGAAACAATCGGATGACGCGGTCGTCGTAGGATTCTTTCGTCGGCATGATTGTTTGCAGGTGACCCGTCATCAATATCGAGTCCCGCAAACTTCCCACGAAATGAAACCTTGGTCCTATCCGTGGTCTACCCTATAGCTGAGCGTCCAGCCGCAGTGTACGAGCGAACCAGGCCTGCATCCGCTGCGAAAAAGTGGTTTGCGGCTCGACGGTCGACTCGCCTTTGTCGTCCGTCCACTTAAGCTCGCCCCGCACGCGCGTGACCCGCCACGAGTGTGAACCTGCGGTCTGCGTCTCGAAAATTTCCCGAAACTGTGTGACCAGTGCGGGACTTTCCACCAGAACACCCTGCTCGCAGTTGAGCCAGGTCGAACGTGGATCGAGGTTGTAGCTGCCGACAAACAAGGTTCGTCGATCGATCGACAGCGCCTTGGTATGCAAGCTGGCGCCCGACGAACCGAACAGGCTCGAATCCGTCTCGCCAATGGACAGTGGCTTCAGCTCCCAAAGCTGTACGCCGCCCTTGAGCAGCTTCGGCCGGAAGCGCGAGTAGCCGCCGTGGACCGCCGCAACGTCGTTGGCCGCAAGCGAGTTCGTGAGAATCCGGACCTGACTTCCAGCGTGCACGGTGTTCACGAGCCCCGTACTGCCCTTGTCGCCTGGCACGAAATACGGAGACACGATGTCGAGCGCCGAGCGCGCATCCCGCATCGCCGGCAGCAGCACGGCGCTGACGGCCGCACGGTTCGCGTCCCGTTTCTTCATCGTGATCTTCTGCGGATCGTCGGCGATGAAGCGGTAGGTGTCCGACCATTCCATGGGCCAGTCGCCGGCAATGAGTCGGGCAATGGCGGGGTCCTCGCGAAGCGCCAGCGCATAGCGGCTGCCCGCCGACTCGCGCGCGTGTCTGGCGAGGCCGGCGCGCAACTTCTTCAGGACCCCGGCATCGACCGCATCGGCGTCGAGCAGCTCCAGTGGATAGGCGGATGGCGAGTTCCAGTACCGGTCGAAAGACTCCGACGCATCGCGCACCACGGGGCCAACCATGCCGAAATCGAGATCCACGAAGTTCACTTCGTCGCTCGCGCCGAAATACTCATCTCCCAGGTTCCGGCCACCGACGATCGCGAGGCGGTTGTCGGCAATCCAGGTCTTGTTGTGCATGCGGCGATTGATACGTTCGAAGTTTCGCGCACTCTCGCTGACCAGGTTCAACGTGCCATTGCGCGAGGCGAACGGATTGAATACGCGCACCTCGATGTGGGGGTGCGCCGCCAAGGCAGCGAAGTGCGCGTTCTTCGCGCGCGCATCCAGATCGTCGACCAGCAGGCGCACCTTCACGCCGCGGTCCGCCGATTCGAGAAGTTGGTGCGCGAGGAACTTGCCGGTGAGATCGGCGTGCCAGAGGTAGGTCTGCACATCGATGCTGCGCACGGCCATGCGTGCGGAATGCATGCGCACCACGAAGGCTTCGGTGCCGTCGGCCAGCAATCTGAATGCGGACATGCCCGCACGGCTGGCTTCCTGCGCACTGAATGCGCGGTCGAGCGGCGCGCTGCCTTCCACGGTTATTGGAACGGCCATTTCCATGGGCAGGTCGCCACGTGGCTGGAGCTGTGCGCAGGCGACCAACACCAGGGGCATCGCGAACAGCAGGACTTTGCGGGACAAACACTCACGGGTCACGGAGCGCAGGATACGCGACCCAAGCTCCATGATCCCCAGCCGCTGCGGAATCCGCTGTATCAGACAGGAACATTTCAAGGGGCAGCGAACATGACGAACCTGAAAACCCTGCTTCTGGCGGCCTCGACCTTGACTGCCCTGACCATGGCCATGAACGCGTCAGCCAAAACGAAAATCTGTCTCGTGCTGCCTAAAGCGCAGCTCGGTCAGGGAACGTCAGGCGCGGACGTTGCCGAGCCAGTGCGCGCGACGATGACGGCTTACCTGGGTGGCCCCGCCACCGAACTGATTCCGCTCACCGCGCGCATCCCGATTCAGATCGACGCCGAAGCACAGGTCATCGGCTGTGAATACGTACTCCACAGCTCGGTGACACAGAAGAAAGGTGGCGGCCTCGGCAAGATGTTTGCCGCCGCGGCACCCATCGCAACCCTGGCCGGCGGCATGGCGGGCATGGGCGGAAACTACACCTCCATGATGGGCGCGCAGGTGGTGGCCTCCGCGGCGTCGAGCGCCGCTGCGCAATCTGCGCAGCAGGAGGCGATGGAAGCCCTCGGCGGTGCGGCGAAGACGAACATCAAAAAGGGCGATCAGATCACGCTGGAATACAAGCTGCTGAAGCCAGGAGTCCAGGAACCGGTGGCGGTTCAATCGACGGTGGCGAAAGCGAAAGAGTCGGGTGAAGACCTGGTGTCGCCGCTGATCGAGCAGGCAGCCACCCAGGTGCTGACCGTGATCTCTCAACAGGTCAGCTCAGGATGACGCTGCGCTGACCATCGAGCAGGATGCGCCGCTCGGCGTGCCATCGCACTGCGCGCGCCAGCACGATGGCTTCCAGATCGCGGCCGATCTCCTGGAAGCGTTCTGGTGTGTGTTCGTGGCCGACGCGCTCCACGGCCTGCTCGATGATCGGACCTTCGTCGAGATCCGCAGTGACGTAGTGCGCCGTGGCTCCGATGATCTTTACGCCGCGCGCGTAAGCCTGGTGGTAAGGCCGCGCACCCTTGAAGCTCGGCAGAAACGAGTGATGGATGTTGATGCAGCGCCCGCTCAGTGCCCGGCACATTTCATTCGACAGGATCTGCATGTAACGGGCCAGGACCAGAAGGTCGGCCTCGTATGATGAAAAAAGCTCGAGCAGCGCGGCTTCCTGCTCTGGCCGGGTTTCCGTCTTGACCGGTAGGTGATGAAACGGGATCTGGTGCCATTCGACCAGGCTGCGCAGGTCCGGGTGGTTGGACACGACCCCTACGACTTCCACCGGCAGCACGCCCGAGCGCCAGCGAAACAGCAGGTCCTGCAGGCAGTGGTCGAGCTTCGATACTGCAATCAGCACGCGAACGCGCCTCGCGGTGTCCTCGATTTGCCAGCTCATGTCGTAGGTGTTCGCGAGCAGGGCGAACTCGGTGCGGAGTTTTTCGAGGGAGAGAAACTTCGGGCCCACCGCCGTGAACACCGCGCGCATGTAAAAGCGGCGCGTGAGCTGATCGTTGAACTGCTTGGCTTCGACGATGGAGGCGTCGTGATCCGAGAGAAACCCGGCGACCGCGGCTACGATGCCCTTGCGGTCGGGGCACACCAGCAACAACGAAAAGGTGGGTTCGACGCCGGGCATGCTCACTCCGCTGATTTGCAGCGGAGTGTGAACTGGCCCGAGGCGTCGCTCAACCGCGCGGCGCGCATCATCAGGTAGTTTT
>DASTTJ010000418.1:0-22632 GCA_035760205.1 Steroidobacteraceae bacterium
CGGCGAGCATGGCACCGAGGGTCAGGCTCAACCAGGCGCCGCCAAAACTTGCGCCTGCCGCGACGGCGCCCGCGCCGCCGGTGACCGGAATAGTGGCGAGGCTGATCAAGCCGAGCGAGCTCAACACCAGCGCGATGCAGAACAACGCGACCCCGAGCACCACCGCGGTCCAGAAGGTGCTCGCCTGCCAGCGAAAGTGGGATTCGAGCCAGGAGCCACGCACCGCCTCGCGCCGCGCGTAATTCATGAGTATCGCGACAATGGATGGGACGCCGAATACGAACGCGCCGACGATCGTGGCCCCCGACGTGACGCCGATGAAGCCCGCGATGGCGTGCAACGCGTACATGACGTGGGTGTAACCGGTCAACGGATGCTGATTCATTGCGGACGCCATTCCACCACGGCCATCGTCAGACGGGAAATGCAGACGAGTCGTTCCCGCGGATCGCGAATTTCGATGCTCCACACCTGGCTGCGCGAGCCCAGGTGAAATGGACGCGCGGTGCCGATCACCAGCCCCTCCGACACCGGACGTAGATGATTGGCGTTGATTTCCTGGCCGAGGCAGCGGAACTTCGCGAAGTCGACGACGAAATTCGCGGCGACGCTGCCGAGGGTTTCGGCGAGCACCAGCGAGGCGCCTCCGTGCAGGTATCCCATGGGCTGGCGCGTGTGTGGCGCAACCGGCATCGTGCCGCGAAGGAAGTCATCCCCCCATTCAGTGAACTCGATACCGAGATGTGGAGCGAGCAGACCCACCTGGCTGGCGCGAGCGTCGTCGATCGTCGGGTTGCCGAACCAGATTGCCATGGTCACTCCAGGCGACGTTACTTGCGGTATTTCTCGCCGACGCGGCGGTAGGCCTCGCGGAACGGGATGCCTTCGCGCGCGACCAGGGCATTCGCCTCTTCGGCCGCGTGAATGGCGGGGTCCAGTGTGATCTGGTCGGCATGGAAACGCACGCCGTCGATGGCGACGGACATGATTCCGGCAGTGGCCAGCGCGAGATCGATGCCACGAAACAGCGGCGGCTTGATGAGTTGCAGATCGCGCTGATATCCCGAAGGCAGTTTCGAAAAAATGCCCAGCACCTCGACGAGACAGGCCTGTGCCACGGCAGTGCGGCCGCGCACCAGCTCGAAGACGTCGGGATTGCGCTTCTGCGGCATGATCGACGAGCCGGTGGTGAACGACGCAGGCAGCGTGACGAACGCGAATTCCTGTGTGTAGAAGAGCAGCAGGTCCGCCGCAAGCCTTCCCAGGTCCTGCATGAGCAGCGTGCATTCGAACAGCAGCTGCGCTTCGGCCTTGCCACGCGCGAGCTGGACGGCCGTGACCGGCGAGTGCACTGACTCGAAGCCCAGTTTCGAACGAGTGAGCTCGCGATCGAGCGGCAGACCGGGAGTTCCGTAACCGGCGGCCGAACCGAGTGGGCTGCGCGATGCGCGCCTCGTTATCGAGGACAGTCCCTGCGCATCGTCGCGCAACTCAGCCGCGAAGCCTTGAGCCCACAGCGCCACGGAACTCGGCATGGCCTGTTGCATGTGGGTGTAGCCCGGCAGGGCAATGGCGCCTTCCCGCGCGGCTAGCTTGTCCAGCGCAGCCGCGCACTCTTCCGCGGCCCCGGCCAGCTCGCGGCCGGCGTCGAGTAGATAGAGGCGGACGGCGGTCAGCACCTGGTCGTTGCGCGAGCGGCCGAGATGTACGCGGCCACCGGCAGCGCCGATGCGCGCGGTCAGGCGCTTCTCGAGCGCCGTCTGGCCATCTTCATCGGCGAGCTCGATTTTCCACTGCCCCGCGGCGTGTTCGGCACCTATGGCACTGAGCCCGTCGCGAATCGCACGGAGATCCGCGTCCGCGAGCAGCTTCTGCGCGTTGAGCATTTCGGCGTGGGCGATGGAGGCGCGCACGTCGTATTTGACCAGGCGTTCGTCGAGTGCGTAGTCCTCGCCCGCCGTGTACGCGAGTACGCGCTGATCGAGGTCGACGCCTTTGTCCCAGAGCCGGCTCATATGGGCAGCGTTCCTTACTTGTCGACCTGCTGCTCGGCCGGAGACAGCGCGTTCACGTCGGCGACGATCAGCGTGCCGGCGCCTTCATTGGTGAACACTTCGGCCAGGATGCCCTCGGGCGATTTGTACGACATCACGTGTACACGGCGTACGCCACCGCGGATCGCGTCTTCGATCGCTTTGGCCTTCGGCAGCATCCCATCGACAATCTTCTTCTCTTCCCGCAGGCGCTTGAGACCAGTGAGATCGGTGTACGAAATGATCGACGACGGATCGTCGACGCGCTCGAGGATGCCCGGCGCCCCGGTGCACAACATCAGTTTCTCGGCCGACAACGCCGCGCCAATGGCCGCGGCTACGGTGTCGGCGTTGATGTTGAGCAACGTGCCCTGATCATCGGCCGACAGCGGGCTGACGACCGGCATCAGTCCGTTGTCGAGCAGCTTCTTGATCACGGTGGTGTCGATGGAATCGATGTCACCGACAAAGCCGTAGTCCACGACTTCACCGCTGTCCGGCAGTTTGACCGGCGGTCGCTTGTGCGCGTGGATCAGTCCCGCGTCCACGCCGCTGATGCCCACGGCGTCGATGTCCATCTCGCGGCAGAACGCGAGCAGCCGCGTATTGATGAGGCCATTGAGCACCATGGAGGTGGCGTCGATCGCCTTTTGGTCGGTGACCCGGCGGCCCTGCACCATGCGTGTGGGCACGCCCAGCGCTTCGGTGATCTCGGTGAGCTGCGGACCGCCGCCATGCACGAACACCACACGTACGCCGAAGTAGTGAAGGATGGCGATCTGTTCGATGAGACCGCGCACGGCCGCCGGATCGGCGAACACGCCACCGCCGGCCTTCACGACGAAGGTCTTGCCCTTGTACATGCGAATGTAGGGCGCGGCGCTGCGCAGGCTGCGGATGGCGGCGGAAGGGTCGGAGCGATGCATGATCATGCGGGGAGTTCCGTAGGGACAGTAGTTAGTGTTGCGGAGTCGAAAGCAATCGGTGCAAAACGGCAGCCTGCACGACCATGCGGTTGTAGGCCTCGCGTTGCACGACGCTTCGGCGGCCATCGAGCACTTCGTCGGCGACGGCGACATTACGCCGCACCGGCAGGCAATGCATGAGCTTGCAGTCCACCGCGGCGCGCGAGAACCAGGTATCGCGCACGCACCAGTCGGCGAGCGAGGTGCGCTGGCGCGCATCGATTTCGGCGTTGCCATAGTGGGACGTCGAGCCCCATTCCTTGGCGTAGACGACATGTGCGCCGGAAAGGGCATCATCGCGATCGTTGGTCTCGCGCACCGAGCCGCCGGCGGCAGCAGCGGCCGCCGCTGCCTTTTGCATGATGGGTGGGGGCAGCGCGAACCCCTCTGGCCGCAACACGACCACTTCCATGCCGCGCATGGCGGCCATGTGCACGGTGGCAGTCGGCACTGCGAGCGGTAATGCGCGCGGATGGTTCACCCACGACAGCACGAACTTCGCGCGGCGCGGAACAGTGAGGTCGTCGAGCGTCTTCCAGTCCGCCAGTGCCTGGCAGGGATGGTTGGCCGCCGACTCCATGTTGATGACGGGTTTGCCGACGAGACCGACCATTTCCTTGAATGAGGTTTCGTTGAGATCCGACTCCAGATCGACCCCGCCCGCAAATGCCCGAATGCCAAGAGCGTCACAGTAGTGGGCCAATACTGGCACTCCTTCTCGAATATGTTCCGCAGGCGCGCCATTCATGACTGCGCCGCGCCGGGTTTCGAGTTGCCAGGTTCCCTGGCCGGCGGAGATGACGAATGAGGTTCCGCCCAGACGTGCCATGGCTGCCTGCATCGATGCGAGCGTGCGCAGCGACGGATTGAAGAACAGCAGGCCGAGGATCTTGCCGGCAAGTGCCTGCGGCTCCGGTTTCTGCGCGAGACGCTCCGCGAGCGCGAGCAGCTCGATGACTTGTTCGCGCGATGAGTCCGCCAGATCGAGAAAGTTGTTCATGCGAGATCCAATAACGCGGCCCGCAACCGGTCGACGTGTTCTTCCTTGAGGATGAAGGCTGGCAGCAGGCGCAGGATCGAAGGATCGCCGGCGGTACCCGCGAGGATGTCCTTGGCGAGCAAAGCCTTCTGGATGTCCTTGGCAGGTTTGTTCATCCGAAGTCCCGCCAGGAAGCCCGCGCCCTGAAAGCCCACGACCGGCCCGACCGCGCAGGTCTTGATGAGATAGGCGGACACGCGGCGCACATTGGCCAGCAGGTCTTCTTTCTCGATGGCGTCGATGGTGGCTTCGGCCACGGCGCAGGCCATGGGTCCGCCGCCGAAAGTGGTGCCGAGGTTCTCGAGCTTGAGCGATGCCGTAATCGCCGGAGTCAGCAGCAATGCCGACACCGGGAAGCCGTTGCCCAGTGCCTTGGCGGTAGTGATCATGTCCGGCATGACGCCGTAGTAGTTAGCGGCGAAGGGCGACCCCGTGCGGCCGACGCCACATTGAACTTCGTCGAAGATCAGAAGCGCGCCGGTTTCATCGCAGCGCTTGCGCAATGCGGCGAGGAATTCCTGGCCCATGTCGAACGCGCCACCGACGCCCTGCACGGGCTCGACGATCACGGCCGCGGTGTTTTCGGTGACGTGTCTGGAAATGTCTTCAACTTCGCGGCGCTTGATCCAGCTCACGTCGAACGGCGCTCGCGGCAGGAAGAACCATTTCTGCGGGGCACCCCAGGTTGTGGAGGCACACGCCGCCGTGCGGCCATGAAAACTTTGCTCCACGGCGGCTACATGGGTGCGGCCGGGCCGCATCTTGAACGCCAGCTTGAAGGCATTTTCGTTGGCCTCGGCGCCGGAGTTGATCCAGAACACGCTGTCGAACGGCAAACCCGAAAACTTCAGCAGGCGATGTGCGGCGCGCGCGCGGATTTCCATGGGCACGGCATTCGTCTGGAAGTTCATCTGCGCGGCCTGATCCGCCAGGGCTTTCGTCCATCCCTTGTGGCCGTAGCCGAGCGACGCCACGGCGTGGCCGCCATAAAGGTCGAGCACCTTGCGGCCATCACGCGTGTGCAGCCAGACGCCGTCGGCACCCACTACTTCGATTGGGTATTGCGCGTAGACCGGCGCGAGGCCGTCCGCGGGTGAGGTTCCTCGATTGAGTTCTGCGTTCATGGGCTTTAAGTCCAGCCTGGTGCGGGCGCAGTCAATCCTGCGGTTTCGGGCAGATTGAACAGGCGGTTCATCCACTGCACGGCACCGCCAGCCGCACCCTTGTTGAGATTGTCGACCACGCTCATCACCGCCACCGTGCGGCCATTCGCCGACGCCGACAGGTGCGCATAGTTGCTTGCCACGATGTCTTTTACGCGCGGCGCGTTGTCGAGCACCCGCACGAACGGCGCGCCCGCGTAGAACTCTCGCAGCATGCCGACCACGGCGGCCGCATCGCGCGGCGACTTGAGCTTTGCCTGGACGGTGGCGTGGATGCCGCGAGCGAACGGTCCGGAGTGCGGTACGAACGCATATTCGGCATCGACTCCGGTGGCTGCTTTCGCAAGCGCGGTGATCTCGGGCGTGTGCCGATGACCCAGCGCGCCGTAGGAATAAAGATCGCTGTGCCGGGTCGGGTGATGGGTGCCTTCCGTGGGCTTTCGGCCCGAGCCGGTGCTGCCGGTGACGCCGCTGACGAACAGCGTGGGCTCCGCCATTCCGGAAGCCAGCAGCGGAACGCTGGCCAACAGGATGGCCGTGGAGAAGCAGCCAGGATGCCCGACGTGCGGCGTGGATACTTTCTTCAGGTGCTCGGGCACGGCGCAGGTGAACTGCGCGAGCCGTTGTGGCGCGCCGTGCGGATGTTTGTATACCGCCTCGTAGCCCGCGGCCGTGGCGAAACGGAAGTCCGCTGAAATATCGACGAAGCGCGGCTTGGTGCCTGCGGCCTCGGCGGCCTTGAGCAGCGAATCGATGAGAGCCGCGGCGGCGCCATGCGGCGCTGCGCAGAACACCGCGCTCGTCGGCTCTTTCGCAATCAGCGCGGCGATGTCCGCCTGCGACTTGAACGCGGTGGCGCCGAGAGCGCTCGCGAGATGCGGAAATGATTTGCCGGCGAACTCGCCCGGCGAGCTGTCGGACATGACGCCCGCGAGCGTGAAGTTCGGGTGACCGAGAATGAGGCGCAGCAGTTCACCGGAGACATAGCCGGTGCCTCCCAGGACGATGGCGGGAATGTTGTTAGGCATGACTTGCGCTACTCGTTGGCGACGCGATCGAGAGGACGCGCCTGCCTGAGACCGACGGACTCGATGATCGAGTCGCCGAGAGCGGCTCCGGCCGCCAACGCATTGAACGCCGGCACCTTGAGCTGATCCCGGATGATGGACACGCCAACATCATTGTCCGTCGCCGGACCCGTGACCGCGATGGGCTCGATGCTGAAGCGCTTGCGCAGGATGTCGACGCCGCCATAGGCCGCCACCGGATCGTTTGCCGAAAGCACGACGCCGGTAAGCGCCTTGCGGATGTCTTCCTGTTCGAGGATGGAATCGACGCCGTAGGTGCCTAACAATCCGTCGCCGAGCTCGAACACGATGACGTCAGGCTTCTTCTCCGCCAGCTCCGTGAGCATGGTACGCGTGAGTGCCGGGCCCACCTTGCGCGTGGTCGAGACGATGCCGAAATCCGTAAAAATGAGGGTGTTGCGCGCACCAGCGTCTTCGAACGCCATGATGTCGCGGCGCAGGGAAACACCCGTGGCCTTGAACGCGTCGACCACGAGGCCGCGATGACGCATGCGCGAAATGATGGCGGCGGCGGCCGCCGTCTTGCCGGCTTCCATGCAGGTACCGGCCAGCGCAACCACTGGCACGCCGTTGGTCGCGAGTGTCGCGCCGTAGTCGAGCTGGCGGTAGCCGACGCGCGCGGGCACGCCGATGCGCTCGCCGAGATAGGGGAAATGAAGCACGCCGCCGATGACACGGCAGTCGAACGGCTTGCCCTTGTCGGGATTCACCGAGTCGACGACGCCCAGCACGCCACCGATGTTCAGCATCTGGATGACGTCACCGGTCTTCACGCTCTCCGGCACATGACCGGAATAACCGAACAACGCCTTGCGGTGGCCGAGGGCGCCCGCAACGATGTCGCCTTTGCCCACTTTGGCCATGCGGCCGCTGGTGAGCTCGAGCGTGTTGTATGTGGACTTGTTGGTGAGAATTTCCACGACCACGACGACGCCTTCCTCGGAAGGGATGTTCTCGGTGGAGACGCGCACCTCATTGCCAAGCCCGCAGGCCTGGGTGACCGAAGCAATCTTGTCGACGACTACCGTGCGCATCACTTTCCTCCCGCGCGCGCATGAAACATGCCCGTGAGCGAAACGATTTTTGAGAATCCGAGGGCATCCTGCGGCGTCCACTCGCCATGCGACTCGCCGTACACGCCTTTGGAGGCGGCCATGAGCGAGAACTGCGATTCGACGCCCTCGACGAACAAACTACCGGGACGGAACAACACGTGGACCTTGCCGGTGACACGCTCCTGCGACGACACCAGCAACGCTTCGATGTCGCGGCACACGGGATCGAGCAGCTGGCCTTCGTGCACCCAGTCGCCATAAGGGCCGGCGAGCGAATCCTTGATGCGCTGCTGACGCGGTGTGAGCACCAGTTTTTCCAGCTCCCGATGCGCGGTGAGCAGCGTCTCGGCGGCGGGCGCTTCGAACGCGACCCGGCCCTTGGTGCCGATGATGGTGTCGCCCAGGTGGATGCCGCGGCCGATGCCGAAAGGTGCGCCCAGGATTTCCAGTTGCTCGACCACATCGACCGCCGACAAAGTCTTGCCATCCAGGCCCACGGGCCGGCCCTTTTCGAAGTGGATGGTGTGGCGAGCGGGCGCACGCGGATTGCTGAATGCGTCCTTAGACAACACCCAGGCCGAATCCGGGATGCTGCCCTCCGAGGTCAGCGTTTCCTTGCCACCGATGGTCACGCCCCACAGGCCGCGATTGATGGAATAGGCCGCGCCGAACGGCGGCACAGGCAATTGACGCGCGTTCAGATAATCCAGCTCTTCCTGGCGCTTGAAGGCTTTGTCACGCACGGGGGCGATGACTTCGAGCTCCGGCGCAAGCGTGCGCAGCGCGACTTCGAAGCGCACCTGGTCGTTGCCCGCCGCCGTGCAGCCGTGTGCGATGGAGTTGGTGCCGAGCTTGCGCGCCATCAATGCGATGGTCTGCGCCTGCACTACGCGCTCCGCGCCCACACACAGTGGATAGAGCTGGCCACGGCGCACGTTGCCCATGATGAGGAAACGCAGCACCTGCTCGAAATAATCCGCGCGCGCGTCGATCTGGTGGTGCTCGATGGCGCCGAGCGCCAGCGCACGCTCGTGCAGCGTCTTCGCGCCAGCGGCATCGATACCGCCCGTGTCCACGGTGACGGTGATGATCGGGCGGTTGTAGTTCTCCTTGAGCCACGGCACCAGGAACGAGGTGTCGAGACCGCCGGAATAGGCGAGAACAATGGGTTTATCGGATGCTACGGTACTCATCTTTATTCAAACTCCGAAAGCGTCGCGCAGCTGCACGAGCACACTCGCTTGCGCGCGCGCATCTGCCGTTGCGATGAAAATCGTGTCGTCGCCGGACACCGTGCCCGCGACTTCATTCCAGCCGGCCTTGTCGATGGCGGCAGCGACGCTGCCGGCCGAGCCGATCGTGGTCTTCACCACCGTGATGGACGGGCCGGCGGTGCGCACTTCGCGCACGAACGACGCCACCGCGGAAAACTTGTCCTGCGTGCGGGCGGAAAGCTCCGCCTTGTCGGGCAGCACATATCCGTCGCTGGCCTTCATGACGCCGAGTTCGCGCAGGTCGCGGCTGATCGAAGATTGCGTGACCGCGTGGCCTTCGCGCTTCAACAGGCGCACGAGCTCCTGCTGGCGGCGCACCGGGGCATGGCGCAGCAGGCGAACGATGGCGGTTCGACGCGCCTCGCGGTGATGGTCGGTGAGCATGGAACTGAATCCATCCATGAATAAACAGCGCGCATGGTGCATAAAAATGCACGAGGCGTCAACGATTCTTTTGCCGCGCGCGACGTGGGACTCGTTAACTACAGTCCTGCGGTTGCGGGGGCGTTACAGGCCGGGCGGGAGGGGATGCGCGGCGTCCTTGCCAATGACCGTGGTCCACTCGCGGACCTTCCACTCAGTAACCAGGCCGCCTGTCACGTAGGGGTCGGTTTTAGCGAAGGTTTCCGCAACCTCTTTCGACGGCGCGGAGAAGAACAGCACTGCGCCGTCGACCGGGTTCGCAAATGCGCCTCCAAGCAGGAGCTCACCCCGTGCCACATATTCGCGCGCGTGTTTGACGTGCGCGCCACGAAACTGCGGACGGCGATCGAGAACGTCCGGAACGTATGTATATAAGAGCAGGAAGTGCATGGCAGTCAGCCTGGGAATCGGGGAGGCTGCGGATGATAAAGGAGGCAGTTCATTCATGGGCATCTTCAAATGGCGAGGCCGGGTCTCGCGCAAGGATTTCCGTCGCCGATATATGGATGCGGTTCAGGCGGCCGCTCCTGGATGCCGCTGCGAGGAGTCGGCGGAAGACGACCTCGGCGTCGGGCTCGAAGGCCTGGGTGAATACAGCAATGTGAAGGTGTCGTTGCATCGTGCATACGCGGAGTTCGAAAAGGATCCGGATGAGTGCGACGAGATCCTTGCCCGCTGGGTGCGATCCATCGAATACATGTGGTCGCCTCCCAAGCCAATCGATCCCAAAGACATTGTGCCGATGATCAAGGATCGCTCCTGGCTCGCGGCCCAGATGATGCCTGGCCAGGAGATTCCACCACGCGACTCCGCCGAGTCGTTCTGGATTGACGATTACAACGAAGAGCTCGTGGTCGTTTACGCCGTGCAACACAATGGATTTTCCTACCCGCCGCGCTCGGACCTGCTGGCGGTTGGCGTCAATCCCGGGAATATCCGGGAACTCGCGCTCGAAAATCTTCGGGCCCGTACGCCGGATCGCAAGGTCGCAAGCGTAAGCGGCTCCTGGATGATCACGGCGGGCGGAAATTTCGAAGCCTCATTGTTGATAGACGAGACCACTTGGAGCGACCCAAGACTTTCGCAGACTGACACGCTGCTGGTCGCCGTGCCGGAGCGCGATGGGCTCTTCGCCTGTACTGACCCATCCGTGCCCGCGGTGTGGAATCTCGCGAGCATGGCCTCCCACGGCGTTCGCACCCAGCCCTATCCGATCACGGCTCACCTGCTCGTTCGCAAAGACCAGCGTTTCGAACTACTCGACCCTGTGGATCAGGATGATGAGCATCCGATTCCAGCGTTGGATGTCATCGATATCTCGTGCCAGGCGAAAGACGGAACCATGCGCTACGTGATCGTCATTGCGACTCCGCTCGCGAAGGACCCACGTTCCGTATTCCGGCTGTTCCGCAAGCTGGACGGTTACCTGGGACACATCGCGGGCACGGAGCAGGCCGGCACTGCGAACGAGATCGCGATCAACATCCACCAGGCGTCCGATTCGGCGGTATTCGCGCTGCTCGCAATCCTCCCGGAATACGTGGCGTCGCGCGGCGCTCGTCTCGTCGTCGAGAGGTCCAATTGAAAAAGGCGGTGTTGAAACTTGTTCTGGCCATCGTTGCGGAGTGCAGCGCGGTTTCGATCTTGCGGATCCGGTGGTTAAAGCGAAGATGCGTGAGCGTTACGGCAACAACATCACTACGGACGAACGCGTGATTTCTCCCGCTGTAATGATCAATTCCGTGCTGCTGGAAACGGAGTCCGCGCCTTGAGAGCGCAGCCAAGGCGCGGCTTAGCCATTACAATCGGTGACCATGAAACACATAGCCAATCTGTCATTCGGCGTTCTCGCCGCCTTCGCGTTCGCAGCTATCCCGTCGGTCGGAGACGCGGCCGAAAAACCCAAGCGCGTGAAATACGAGGCGCCTGAAGGCTTCGCCGGCCGCAAATGGGGCGAGCTGCGCACCAGCTTCGATCGACTGCCTGCCGAGCCAATCGGCGTGGGCGCTGCGTGGATGAACCCGGTGGAAAAAGACACCGGCTTCCACTGCATTCCGGTGGCGAATACCGGCGGACAGATCACCGGCGCGGTCGCCGGTTGCGATTTCCAGGCAACGTTGCTGACGCTTCGCAAGTCCTTCGAAGGCGGCGGCTTCTATGTGTTGTCCGAGTTCACCATCGAGGGGCAGGGGTTTCGCTACGGCGACGAAGCCGAAGGCGTGGTCCTGCATCCGGTGATCTACCAGTTCTGCGCCAACTGGGACGAGACCAAGCGTGAAGTACCGCCGCAGTTCGATGAGATCAACAAGTTCTGCGGCGTGCGCCTGATGTTCGAGAGCGATACGCGTGAGCAACTGCGCAAGCAGCCGTCGGAGTACGTGACTAACTACGACCGCATGCTCGACAAGCTGGTGGCAAAGTTCGGCAGGCCGGACAACTTCAGGCGGCGTGGACAAGTGGTCATCGAGACTCTCGAAGGCGAATCTTCGGACCAGGCCGACCGCAAGTTCAGCATCTGGCGCTGGTGCCCGGCCCGCGACAAAGGCCTGCACACCGATTGCACGGCGAGCGTGGTGCTGTCACTCGACCCGGCGACGGGCGTTGGTACCGTGCTCTATTCCACGCCACTGCTCTGGGAGTACGCCTATGCGCGCGAGCACAACGGCAACAAGGGCGACCGTCTCTTCAGGATGTTGCACGCCCGCAAGTAGGCGGGCAGTTCAGCGTGCGTGGCGGAACGTGAGGTTGTAGCGAAATACTCCGGTCAGCGGATGCGAACCAGGTTTGATGGGCCGTACCGCGTGATACACCAGGCGCGATGGGCCGCCCCACACCAAAACGTCACCATCGGTCAGGGCGACGTTCTGACCCTTGCCGCCGCGCTCAAGCCCGTAGAAAGCGAAGCTCGCCGGCAATCCCAAAGACACCGAGACGATGGGCTGCGTGAAATTCTGTTCATCCGCATCGCGATGCGCGGTGAGCCGGGCACCTTCGGCATAACGATTGATGAGACAGGCGTCTGGAACGAATTCCGCGAAGCCACACGTGCGCGCTGCATCGAGGGCGAGTAGTTCGAACTCCCGCGGCATCGCCGGCCAATCCTTGCCGGTCAGCGGATCGCGTGAGCTATAGCGATAGCCGCTGCGATCGCTGACCCAACCTACCGGACCACAGTTGGTCATGGCCACCGACATGGTTTGCCCACCCGGTGTGACCAGATGCCGGAACGGTGCGACTCCGGCGATTTCTTCAATGAGCGGCATGAGGCGTGAGGTGGCGGCGAAGCCGCGCAACAACGTTATGCCGTCGCCGAGTGCGAGTTTTTCGGCGCCCGCACCTTCGGCGAATGGCAGTTGCAGCGTGTTCACTTTTCGATGGTGTACACGAGGTCGGCAGCCTGTTCCTTGCCGGCTTCGGTCTTGATGGTCCAACGATCATTGATGGTGTAGCGCATCTTGACCGTATTGATGGACTCGGTGAGCGACACGCCGTAACTCACGTACAGGCGCGGCGACAGATATTTTCCGAGAACCAGCGACGTTTCGTTGGACAGAGTCGACTCGACACTGATGTCCGGCAGGCCGAGTTTGCTGCCGAGCTGCGCGGCCAGCAGGGCAGCAGCCTGTCCGGCGACTTCCTGTTGCGCCCCCGGAGTGCCAGAGCGGCTCTGGTCCTGGACCGACTGCAACGAGCCACCCGCCAACAGCAGCGAGACGATCTGCGCCTGGGGAATCGTGGGTTCGGAGAAGAACGAGAGCCGCGGTTCGCGCAGGCTGCCGCGGACGTTTACTCCAGCCTTCACGTCGGGGAATTCCTTGATGGCGCGGATATCGACGGCCGGATCGGCTAACAAACCACCGCTGAAGATCAGGCGCCCGCGCTCGATGTCGAGCTTGCGTGCCAGAGCGGTGTAGGTGCCGTCCCTGACCTGTAATTCTCCCGTGGCGCGCGTAGGCTCGCCTGGCCGTGTTCGCTCGGTGATGCTGCCGGTGATGTGTCCGACCAGACCGTAGGTATCGATGGTGACCTTTTCGCCCAGTGTCATGGTGATTTCGCTGGTGACGAGGAACGGATCCTTCTCCACCTGTTCTGTGGGTCCAACGAGCCTCTCGTCGGCGGACGAAAGCACGGCGTTGGTCAGATCGGCCGGCTGAATGCGGGCCAGCGGTACCTTGACCTCGCCCTTCACCAGGATCTCGCGGCCGGCGATACGGAAATCCAGATTGGGGGAAGCGTCGATGCGTGCCTCGGGTACATCCACGACCCGCAGGTTTTCACCGTCGATGCGGATTTCGCCGTACGGCAGATTGTCACGCCACTCGATTTCCCCTGAGCTTGCGAGCGTGCCTGCGCCGGCCTTGGCCTTCGAGCTGAATTCGAGTTTGTTGGACACGATGCGCGCTTCCATCTCGAGCGCCCGCAGCGCGAGATTGAGCTGATACAGGTCGAGCTCGGCGCCGGATAGTTTGATGATGCCGCTGGCTCGCGGCACGCGGAGTGTGCCTTCGAGGGTGATGTTGGCGTCGAATCGGCCGCTGGCGCGATCGACAGCGGGGAAATACAGCGTCAGGAAGCCGAGTTCGCCGGTCGCCATCTGCAACTGACCGCGCATGGGCGAATCCATGAGGTCCGCGGTGGTGCGGTCGGCGCGCATTCGGCCGGAGATCAGGCCGCGCTGCGCGGCGTCGAGCCGCAACTCCCCATTGAGCTGGGCCGCTTCCGCTTTGAGCGTCACGAAGCCGGAACCAAAATTGATGATGTCGGTGCGGCCGCTCGCAAGTTTGTGTTTGATGGCGGCGTCGACCAGGTCGACACGCGCTTCGCCGACGGGCGGCGCGCCACGCGCCGAACTCGCGCTGGCGGTGGCATTCACGGTCCCCTGATATTCGACGTTGCGCGTGAGTCCCGCTGTCAGCGTGCTGATCGGAAGATTGCGTGCGTCGGCGCGCGCGGTCCAGCCGGTTTCGTTCCAAGCGCCCTCGCCGCAAAGCCGCGCCACCTTGCCGTGCAGGCACAACGCATCCAGTTTGAAGTCCTTGGCGCTGGCGCGAACCTTCACCGGAGTGTCGAGTTGCAGATTGATGTTCGCGGTGTCGTCGATGAACAAGTCGCCAATGATTCCCGTCCAGACGCCATCGGCGAATCCGCCCTTGCCAGACAGGTGCAAGCTGGTGATTCCCGCCAGCGCGTCCGCCCGGACCGTGTGTTCCGCCGTAGTGCCATCGAGCGTGGCATTGAACTGTGTCAGCGAACGCTCGCCGACGGCCAACCCGGTAATCGCGACTTCGGCATGCGAGTTTCGCTGGCCGCGCCAGTCAAGGTCGATGTTGGCTGACAACTTCTCGACGCTCATCGTTCCGTTCTCGATTTCACTGCCGCGGGCTGTCAGCTTGATGATCGGGGCATCCGACGTGCCGCCGATCCGGCCGGTCGCATGTAATTCACCGCTTGCGCCTTCAGCGAGCAGCGCCAGGTTGTCCGCGTCGAGGCTGAAATCGAGATTCAGCGCGCGCGAAGAACCGATCGCGCCATCGATGGCGAGGCGAGTGTTGCCGGCGCGAAAGCGCAACGCGTTGAACGTCCAGTTTTCGCCCTCGAGCCGGACGCGACCGCTTCCGGTCGCAGTGTTGCCGCGGAGTTTTCCGGTGAGGTTGCTGAATGCGAAGTCGATCGCACCGTCGCCGCCAAAGGGCGCGCCGCTTGCCGTCATGTTGAAGTCGAGCGAACCTGTGAATCCCGGACGAAGGCTCGCAGGATTGATCCCTTTCACATCGCCTTCCAGGGCCCAACTTTCGTCGGGACTCCAGCGCGCTTCGCCGGCCAGCGCCGCGTTACCTCCGAATGCGCCGAGATCGAGCTCGTCGATCTGCAGGTGATCTTTGTGCAGTGCGCCGCGCAAATCGACTGTCATGGGATCGATCTGCGGGACGTAGAGATCGCCGCTGGCGGAGATGGCGTAGGGCCACAGACCCTCGAGGCGGTACTTGCCTTCGGGACTGGAGAAGAGCTGCGGCATATCCGCGGTGAATCGCGCCACGAGGGGCCAGCGAAGACCGCGCCAGTCGCCATGGAGAAGTAGTTTGGGGCCGTTCTCCGCGGGTTCGATGGTTCCCTGTCCCTCGACGTGGCTACCGGTGGCCTGGTGCGTCACCTCGTAGTGTGTGGCGTACACCACGCGATCCGCATAGTTGCCTTCGAACACGATTGCGAAGGGGCCCGCGCCGAGGCCCGGCACCATCAAGGGACCACGGGCGTGGAAATCGTTCATCTCCCCGCCGATATCGAGCGTGCCCTTGATGATCCCGAGCGCGCTTCCGCCGCCGAATGCCTGCATGTCGAAGTTGTGTACGTCGGCCTTGCCCGTCCAGTGAAATGCGGTAGACAGCGACAGGAGCTCGCCGCGCATGTCGGCGCGGAACGGCTCGAACAGCTTGAGGGTCAGCGGCAACTTTTCCAGCGTGCCATCGAAGTTCGAATCGGCGCGCCAGGTGGGCTGCCCCTCGATGATCATGCGCGTGGTGGCTTCACCGCTGAGCTCCATGATCTCGGCAGCGCGCAGCTCGCCGATGGCGCGCGCCTGCAAAACGCCGTAGACGACGTGGCTCTCGAATATCCGGATGGTCTTGTGGCCGACGATGCCGGAACCGGAGACGTTGCTGAATTCGACACGCTTGCCGCCGGGCGAGACGATGACGAGACTGCGCGCGCTGGCGGTTTCGGCGCTGATGCTCAACAGTCGCGGCATGAACTTCGGGGACTGTTTGGGTTGCGGATTCAGCCGGCGCTTCACGTCGATGTGTACGAGATCCGCAGTCGCCTCACGAACCGCGATGCGTCCCACCAGCAGGGGCCAGAAGTTTACGCGCGCCGAACCGTTCACGACGCGGATGTGGTTGCGCTCGTGATCGATATCGGCCCAATCGGCGCCGAAGCCCCCGGCGATCGTGCCGTGAATGTTCTCGATGTGCAGCGTGACTTTACCCATGCGCTCGGGCAGGCGAGCGACGGCGAATCGCAAGCCGGCTTCGGTGTAGAGCACCCACGCGAGAAAAGACAGCAGTATGAGCAGCAACAACGCGACGACGAGGGCCGCGATCTTGAGTCCGCGCTTGATCACAATTTAGGCGAGAAGTTGAGGTGCAGGCGAGGACCTGGGGGTTCAGAGCTGCCCGCGGGTGTGGTCAGCGCCTGAGCGACGTCGAGACCGACGGAAACCACCGGAAGTCGCAGCCTTATGCCGATGCCCGCGGAATACATCAGGGGATCGTCGAAGCTGTCGAAGGCATTGCCGGCGTCGGCGAACACCGCCACCGCGAATCTCGACCCGACATCGCGCACGACCTCCAGCGAGCCGGCGAACAGGTGTTTGCCGCCGACCTTTTCGTAAACCGGATTGCCCTCTTCGTCGACGCGGGGTTCGTCGTTAGCGTCGGTGGCCTGTTCAACGGGCGACAGGTCATTGAAGCCGAAGCCGCGCACACTGCGATCGCCGCCCGCGAAGAAGCGTTGTGACGGCGCGAGACTGCTGGTTCGGGAAACGGCGGTCGCACCGAGATCGCCACGGATCAGCACGTGCCACTTCGGCGCAATATCGAAAACGCGCTCCGCCTGCATGCGAATCTGCAGGAAGTCGGAATCCGATCCCAGCGCGTTGTGAGAGCCGCGCAGTTCCGTATAGAGCGTGCGGCTGAACAGCGCCTCGCCGAGGTAGTTGCGTGGTACCAGCGAGAAACTGATGCCGGGGATCAGCAGCGACTGGATGTCCGTGCGATTCGAGGCGATGAACTCCGATTCCGCGTGCAGCAACTCGACATACGTCACGCGCTGCCAGTAGTGGCCGAACCACGGGCCGCGAACATGTGTGAGGCTGGGGATGAAGTTGACGGAGCGGTCGTCGATGTCGCCGAGCCGCTCGTGTCCACCGGTGAGTTGCAGCTGGAACTTCTCGATGGCCGGATCGCCGACGGGCACGATGTAACGTGCGTCGATCGACTGTGCGGTATCGGCCGCTTTCACTTCCGTGCGGAAGCGGTGACCGCGCTGATTCACGCGCCGGTCTTCCCAGGCGACCGTGCCGCGCACCTGGGTGTCAGTGCCATAACCCACGCCATAAGAGTACCGGTGTCGCCGGTTCGGTTCCGCCGCGATGCTGATGGGCACGATGTGCCGTTCGCGATCTCGATCCTCGGGCAGCACCTCGACGGTGGAGAAGTACTGGCTGTCGTCGAGCGCGAACTGCGTACGCAGCAGCTCCGTGGCATCGAAGTAGTCGTTCTCGCGGTAGCGTACGAACCGGCGGATCAGCGAATCGTCGATGGCGTCCTGCTTGATGGTCGTGGCGCCGAAGCGATAACGCTCGCCGGTCTCGAATTCGATGGTGATCTGCGCGATTTGGACCTGCGGATCGACGCGCATCTCGCTGCGGAGCATGCGCGCGTCGAGATAACCGCTGTTGGCCGCCGCGCGCAACAGCCCGCCCTTGAGCGCTTCGTAGTTAGAGTGATTGAGGCGGTCGCCGTTCTGGATGGGAAGATCGCCGGTGATGTTGGTGAACATCGATTCGCCGGCGCCGGGGCCGGTGACCTTCACATCCACCTTGTCGACGATCACCGGCTTGCCCGGGGTGATGTTGATGACGACTCGATAGTTCTGATCACCGCCGCTGCCCTCGGGCTTCACGTCAGAGGTGACCACCGGGTCGTAGAAGCCGAAGGGCCGCAGTGCGCCGCGCACTTCGCGGTCGCTGCGCTCCTGCAGACGCTCGACGAACTCGGGCGACAGATCGTCGGAGTCCTTGTAGCGCTCGAACGATAGATAGGCGAGCACGTTGGCGCGGATGTCTTCACCGACGCCGCGTACCTCGACTGCGACGCCGCCGCTCGCTGGCGCGGCGGACAGCACCAGGGCGAGCGCGAGCAGCGGGACGAGGCGCAGGCGCGGGCAAAGTTTGATCTGCAAGGTCGGCATGACACCGCTTTGGGGCGGGAGGCTCAAGATTCTAATGAGAGTCCCGTCGCCGCGCGCGGGTTCCGCGCGGCTTCGCGATGCAGTCAACGATCATCGACACCGTTCAGCAAGTGTTCAGATTGCCCGGTCTGTGCGCCGCCGGCATCGAAGCGGCGCTCGGTGATACGCAGCGCGCCCTTGGCCGATATTGTGAGGACCGTCGAGCAGCGTGTGCCATACCCCGGATCCAAAACGAACGGCGCGGACAGTTTGCGCGCCCATTCGGGCGAGAGGTCGCCGGGCGGCAGGGCGTCGGGCAGCGCCGTCTCGCGGTCGGCCAGCATCGCGAAAAGGCCGGCAGAAAGTGCTTCGGGATCCGGCGACACCGCGGAATGCAGGAGTCCCTCGAAACGCCCCCGCACTCGTACGAGCTTTGGCCATGGCGTATCCAGAAACTCGTTCGAGAGGCCGTAGACCCCAGGCGGAAGCTCGCGTGCAAACGTGTCCGCGCGATTGGATGCATACCAGAGCGCCTCCTGGTCGGCCAGCAACAAGTTGAAGCCCGAATATCCGGGCGCATCCGCCTCGAGCGACTGCAGGTAGTCGCCCGGCGTGTGCGGGCCGGAAAGGTATGCGGGAATCAGCGCTCCGCGAGAGGGAGCGCCGCGCCTTTGGCGGCCGAACTCGCGAAAGTTGGTGACGATGCCGACGCGCTGACTGGCATCGACGGCGAACCAGGCACCGCAAGCCTGAAGGTCACGTCCCCCGACCACGCCAGAGGTGTCGGTCCATGGGGCCAGTGGCGCGGCGGACCGAGCGTGAAACTCATCGCGATTCGCGGCGATCACCAGGCGGTACTGCGGATGGCAGCGCCAGGCGAGGACTAACAAACACATCGGCGGCTACCGGCGGCCGGGCCGCGCGTCAGGCTCGGCGAACCAGGCATCGATGAGACGCGCGGAGATGGCGCCTGCCGGCGGCAGCGTCGGATGGCCTGCCGCGAGGTCGGCCCGCGTGAACCAGCGTGCGTCTTCGAGCTCGCCGTCACGCAGCGTGATGTCGTCTGTGCGCGCCACCGCGCGAAAGCCGAGCATCAGCGACGACGGAAACGGCCAGGGTTGTGAGGCGACGTATTCCACGTCGCCAGTCAGCACCCCGGTTTCTTCCTCGACTTCGCGAACCACCGCGTCTTCGAGACTTTCGCCAGGCTCGACGAAGCCGGCGATGGTCGAATAGCGGCCTGGCTCCCACGATGCCTGCCGGCCTAACAACGCCCGTTCGCCAGGGGCGTCGGTGACGAGCACGATGATCGCCGGATCGAGTCGTGGGAAAGCCTCGGTGCCGCACCCGGGACGGGTGCAGCCCATGACATGGCCGGCGCGCGCCGGAAGGTTCGGCGCGCCGCATACCCCGCAATGTCGATGCCGGCCCTTCCACAACGCCAGCGCCCGCGCGTAGGCCAGCAACGAGGCGGAGTCAGGCGGTAGTAACGGCGCCAGTGGCCGAAGCTCACGCAGCTCTGTGTCCAGGGGCAGTGCTGTTCCGGGGTCGCGCAGTTCGACCAGTACACAACGTGTGCCGCGGAACCAGCCTAACAATGTCAGCTCTTCATCGCGCGCGGCGGCCACCAGCGCGTGACCGCCTTCGAGAAAGGCGATTTCCGCTGCCGCGCCGCCGGTCACAAGCTGGGTTGCGCCGGCGCTCAGCAGGTAACGCGTGCTGGGGTCGGCGCGTGCGGCGGCGACCCACGCCGGATCGGCGCGCAACTCGGCACGGCGCTCGAGAAACGGGCCGGCAAACAGCGTGGGTCGGTTGGTCACGCGGGTAAATCTACCGCACCCGCGTCGAGGCGTCGCCGGCCGCCTATACGGGTGGCCGGCTCGCCGAGGCCCGGTTCGCGCGTTGTGGATCGTTCGTCGAGCATTCGTTGCAGACCGGCGTGCGTAGTGCGAGGCGGTCGGTAACCAGGACGCTGCTGCAATCGCGGCAATGGGCCACCCGCAGTTCGTCCCCCGCGAGCAACGCCCCAAGCAGGAATACGGCGTGCTCGAACGATATTTGCGACTCGCCCATCAACGCCGTGTACGCCTCGAAGGTTTCGCACAACAGCGCGCCGCGCGCGACCGTGGGTGCGGAATCCGGGATGGGCGTGACCGTGATGGTTTGCGGAGTAATCAGCCCGAACAGACTGCTCACGCTCGCAAACACCGCCGCCTCGCGCCGCATGCGCAGGGAACGGGTAAAGAACGCCGCCTGGCGCGGCGACTTGCCGCGATGTCGCGCGACGGTGGCGCCGCCCGCCTCGTAGAGATAGGTGCGATAGAGCTTGCGGATGCGATCGTCAGTGAGGCCGGTCCATGCACGAATTGTGTGCGTTCGGGCTTCGTGATGGATGAAACGCAATGCGAGATCGAGTCGCAGGCGGTCACGGCTATAGCGGTCGTCGGAGATACGCATGTTTTTCCCTGGTTCGTCTGGTTTTGTGGGTATCGACAATTTGGGAAAAATTTCCCAAATTTGGAAATGACTTTCAAGGGGGTACGGCGCAAGATATCTCGCGCGTATCAGGAGGAATGCCATGACAAGTCGGGGAGGTCAGCGCACCACGGAAGGTGTGCGCCACTGGTTGCCTTCGCAGGGGGTCGACCCTGCGCCATTGGCGGAGCTCAATTCGGAATGCCTCGGACAGCTAGTCCTGCGTGCGGCTGGGAGCGATATCGGCCCAGCCGCGCCGGCTCTGCTGTCCTCGTTGCGCGAACACTGGTCGGCATTACCTGCACATGCCGTGCGGCGCCTCTCGGCAGCGCCGTTCAGCCTCTTTGACGCCGGCTTTGCTTCGGCACCCCGCTGGCTCGAGATGCGAACGCGTGGCGTTCACGAATTGCCGCAACGCATCGAGCCTGCCTTTTTCCAGCCGGATACCGCGCGTTCCATCACGCGACGCATGCTGGTCTATGGTTGGCACCTGGCGCGAAGCCGTCCACGCGCGGCCTGCCTGGTATTCGGCTCCACCATGGCCGGCATCGAATCGCTCGCCGCCTGCTCGTTGGTATCGCTGGAAGCCGCGGCGGACCGCAACGCCGAAGTGCTGCGGCCGCGTTGGTCCAACCAGATCATTTTCTGGCGCGAACTGCTGCTCGCTTCGTCAGCGGGCGACGACCGTCGCCTGCATGAACTGCTTCTGGGCGGAGTGCAGCGCCTTGCCGCGGAAACACTCGCGGCACATGCCCCTTGAAACATCCTGCACGCGCCGCTCGAGGACGAAACGCGCGTGTAGTGGGAAGCCACCGAACACTGCGGGCGGAGCCCGCGCACTCAACCTATCTCGGGGAGCAACATGATCATCAGGAATTCATCCATTGCGGCTCTGGCGGCCGTGGCCTTGTCGATCTCCATTGACGCCAGTAGCGCATCCCGCGATCAGGCAATCGCCGCAAGGAACTCGGCGAAATCCGGCGAAGGCGCGCGGCTAGGCGCCAGCCTCGCGGTGCTGCATAGGGCGGCCGCGCAACGCCTGCACCAGTCCGACGTCACTCGCCGCGTGACGGACAAACTACCCGCCCTGCGCGCGAGCGGGGGGTACGTCTCCGTCAGCGCCTATGGAGACGACCTGTCCGCCCTGCGCGCGCAGCTTGAATCCAAGGGACTCATCCACGCGGTCGCGCATTCCACAGCGGTGTCGGGCAAAGCGCCTGTCGCGGCGCTGGGTGAAATGGCCGCCACCAGCGGACTCAAGTTTCTGCGCCCCACGCTGGCCATGGCGCGCAACCACACCATCGTTTCACAGGGCGACCGCTCGTTGCGTGCGAATCTCGCGCGTCGCGAAAGCGGTGCAACGGGCAGGGGCATACGCGTCGGCGTGTTGTCCGACAGCTACGATTGCGCGCCGGGCGCGTTCGAGCCGGGCGCGCCGTTCAAGCGCGCAGCGCAGGACATCGCCAACGGCGATCTGCCCCGCGACGTGCGCGTACTCAAGGACCTCGCCTCGGTGCCGAGCAATGACTGCTCCGACGAGGGCCGGGCGATGATGCAGCTCATTCATGACGTGGCGCCAGGTTCGCCGCTGGCGTTCTACACGGCCTTCGAAAGTCAGGAAGATTTCGCCGCGGGCATTCGTGCGTTGGCAGCGGCCGACTCGCAAGTCATCGTCGACGACGTCATCTACTTTGCGGAACCGATGTTCGAAGACGGCATCATCGCGCAAGCCGTGGACGACGTTCATGCGCGCGGAGTCGCGTACTTCTCGTCCGCCGGCAACGACGCGCGCCTGTCCTACGAATCCCGCTTCGAGCTTTCCGCCGAGCCGGGAATTTCTGGTCCGCGGCACGACTTCGCAACAGGCCGCGGCGTCGATGGACTTCAGGCCGCAACCGCATCGGCTGGCAGCGCCACGCTCCTGTCGCTGCAGTGGGACCAACCTTCTCTGTCCGCCAATGGCCGCCGTGGAGCTCAAAGCGACGTCGACCTGTGGTTCTACGACATGAATGGCGAGCCATTCGAGGTCTGCACCGACGATCCCGCGCAGGTGGTTTGCCAGATTCCAGGCTTCGACGCCAACGTGGGCGGCGATGCGGTCGAGACGCCCATCATGGTCAACTTCAGCGACGAAGACATCGAAGTGCAGATCGCCATCGAACTTTTCGAAG
>DASTTJ010000419.1:0-4592 GCA_035760205.1 Steroidobacteraceae bacterium
CTGGTGAGTCGATCTTCTTCGAGACGCGGCTCAACGCCGCGTACCTCGGCAAGTTCTATCTACCTGGCGCGGGGGTCGAAGCGATGTACGACGCCACTCAACATGCGAGGGTCAAGGGCCAATGGGTCGAAGTCGTCTCGCCACAGCGTTGAGGCAAGCCCGCGCTGCCATCGGCCGCCGTCGAGTGTTCGCGGCGGCACTGGTCGCCGCGTTGGCAGCGGCCTTTGGATTCTGGACGCTGCTGCCCGCGACGTTGTTCTCGGCACCCGAATCCTACGTGTTGGTGGCGCGCGACGGCACGCTGCTCAGCGCGCGTATCGCCACTGACGGGCAATGGCGTTTCCCGCCGCAACACGCGGTGCCACACAAATTCCGCCGGGCGCTGCTGGTGTTCGAGGACAAGCGATTCGAGCAGCACACAGGTGTCGACGGGCTGGCGATCGCACGCGCCATGCGCTTGAACCTGCGCGCCGGCCGCGTCGTGAGCGGTGGCAGCACACTCACCATGCAGCTCGCGCGCCTGTCGCGCGGCGCACAGCAACGCAACGTCTCCAACAAGCTGGCCGAGGCATTGCTGGCTTTGCGCATCGAGGCCTCCTTCGCCAAGGGCGAGATCCTTGCGCTGTATGCCGGGCACGCTCCGTTCGGCGGCAATGTCGTCGGTCTCGAAGCGGCCGCGTGGCGTTACTTCGGTCGCAACCCCGAGACCTTGTCGTGGGCCGAGGCCGCGACACTTGCAGTACTACCTAACAACCCGGCCTTGGTGCACCTTGCCCGCAATCGCCCCCGCCTGCAGGCAAAGCGCGATTTCCTGTTGCGGCGCCTGCACGAAGCCGGCGACCTGACGGCACTCGATCTCGATGTAGCACTCAGCGAGCCGCTGGCCGCCGAGCCGCACGATCTGCCCGACCTGGCGCCGCACCTGCTCGACACACTGCGCGCGCAGGATCCGTCGCGTCATCGCATCGTGACCACGCTCGACGCGCGACTGCAGCGCGACGCCACGCAATTCACGCGCGAGCATTCCGCCGCACTGGCGCGTCAGAACGTGCACAATGCCGCGGCACTGATCGTCGACAACACCACGTTTGAAGTGCTTGCCTACGTCGGCAATTCCAGTGAAGTGCTCGACCCGTCGCGCGGTCACGCCGTGGACGTCATCCGCCGTCCGCGCAGCACCGGCAGCATCCTCAAGCCGCTGCTGTATGCGGCGATGCTCGAAGACGGCTCCCTTACACCAAGGTTGCTGCTGCCCGACGTGCCCACGCGTTACGAAGGATTCCAGCCCGAGAACTTCGACCGCCAGTATCGCGGCGCCGTCCCCGCCGATGAGGCGCTCGCCCATTCGCTCAATGTGCCGGCGGTTCGCATGCTCAGAACCTACGGCGTCGCGCGTTTCGCGGATCTGTTGCGTTCGGCAGGCATGACCACGCTCACGCGGCCGGGCGATGACTATGGACTGACGCTCGTTCTCGGCGGCGCGGAAGGCAATCTCTGGGATGTCTCGTCGATGTACGCGAGCCTCGCCGGTCTGGCGCGGGCCGGCGTCGCGGACCCGGAGCCGCGATTCCGCGAGCTCACGGCGTTGCGCGGCACACCCGCGCGCACACGCGGCGCAGTGGCCATCGGTACCGGTGCCGCCTGGCTCACGCTCGATACTTTGTTAGCCGTGCCGCGACCCGGCGAGGAAGGCCACTGGCGCAATTTCGCATCCAGTCGCAGCATCGCCTGGAAGACCGGGACGAGCTGGGGCCTGCGCGACGGCTGGGCCGTTGGCAGCACCAGCCGCCACACGATCGGTGTGTGGGTCGGCAACGCCAGCGGTGAAGGCCGCCCCGGTCTCACGGGCTCGACCATGGCCGCGCCACTCATGTTCGCGCTGTTCAATTCGTTGCCCGCAAGCCCGTGGTTCGCGATGCCGGCGCACGCGCTGCGGCGCATGGACACTTGCGAGAACGATGGCTTTCTCGCAACCGCCGCCTGTGTCGCCACGGAAACCTGGGTGCCGGCCGACAGTCATTTCGACTTGCTGAGCCCTCACAACCTGCGCGTCAATCTCGCACTGGATGGCAAGCAACGTGTGGACAGCGATTGCGAGTCACCGGGCCGGATGGTGCAGGCAGACTGGTTCGTATTGCCGCCCGCCGAAGAGTTCTACTATCGTCGCGTGCACGCCGGATACCGGCCGCTCCCCACGCTGCGCGCGGACTGCGCGGCGACGCGCGCCGGTGGTCGCCCCGCCCTGGCGCTGCTGTATCCGGATCCGAACGCGACCGTGCTCATTCCGCAGGAACTCGACGGACAGCGTGGCCGCACGATTTTCGAGGCCGTTCACCGGCGCCGGGAAGCCATACTCTATTGGCATCTCGATGATCGATACCTTGGAGAGACGCACACTTTTCACCAGCAATCGTTGGACATCGACCCCGGCGAGCACATACTGACCGTGGTGGATGACGAAGGAGAGCGTGTCGCAAGACGTTTCCAGGTCATCGCCACGCGGAAAGGCCTTTAATGAGGGTGCTGTGTTCGATGGATTCACGCTAACAACAGTCGAGACCGACGAAGTCACCATCCGCCTGCGGCACGGCGGTTCGGGTCCACCCCTTCTGCTCCTGCACGGTTTCCCACAGACCCACGCCATGTGGTCGAAGGTGGCGCCGCGCCTCGCCGAACACTACACCGTGGTGTGTCCCGATCTGCGCGGCTACGGCGGCAGCAGCAAACCGGAATCGAGTGCCAACCACGAAACGTATTCCAAACGCGCCATGGCGCGCGATCAGCTCGAGGTCATGAAAAAGCTGGGCTTCGACAAATTCCATGTCGCGGGCCACGATCGCGGTGGGCGCTGCGCCTACCGCCTGGCGCTCGATTCTCCGGCGTCGGTCAGCAAACTTGCGGTGCTCGATATCGTGCCGACAGGCGATACGCTGCGCCGCGCCGACTGGCGCTTCGGCATGGGTTACTGGCACTGGTTTTTTCTTGCGCAGGCACATCCGTTGCCGGAGCGCATGATCAGCGCGGATCCCATCGCCTTCCTGTTCCGTCATGGCCAGGGATCTTCGGATTTCGATGCCTATGAAGACTTCCTGCAGAACGCGCGCGACCCTGCGGCCATCCACGCCATGTGCGAAGACTATCGCGCGGCGGTGAGTGTCGACTTCCAGCAGGACCAGGCGGATCGCGGCACTCGCAAGATCGAATGCCCCACGCTGGTCCTATGGGGCAACAAGGGCGTGATACCAAAATGGTACGACGCCGTTGGCATCTGGAAAGTCTGGGCCAACGACGTGCGCGGCGAAGAAATCGAAAGCGGCCACCTGCTGGCCGAAGAAGCACCCGACGCCACCTACCAGGCGCTGCGACGCTTCTTTGGCTGAGACCTCTAGCTAGCGGCGCGAAGTCTTCCCGCGCGTGGATGGCTCGACACGCGGTGCCGCCCGCTGTCGCAGTGCCGGGTCCTCACCCTTCGCCCGGCGTTTGCCCGCGGCCTCGGCTGCATGCATGTCCTCAGCTTCGCGCGCTGAAGTCGGCGCGGCGCGAACCGCCGCCTTCTCCACGTCATTGTTGTTGAGGAAGTCGTCGGTTCTCTTGCGATAGCGGCGTGTGGCTTCGTAGTCGCCCTCGCCTTGAATCTTTTGCTTCGACATATGAATTCCTCCGTGTGGGAGGACTATTAGACTCCAGCTTTTACGCTCCATTGGCGCGCTGCGGCACCGTCCTACGCCACAATCAGCGGTCGAGCAGATTCCTCGCGCTCGGGCGATTGCGACACTTTCACCATGATGACAGCCAGACTAACGCTGAGCGACGACCAACCGCTGGACCTCGAGCGCCACAAGCTCGACCGACTGCGCGAATTGCGCGCCGCCATCGACACGCTGCGCTGCGGGAAAGAGTCGCAGGACCCGCTGCTCGCCTGGATCCCCGAAAGGGAAGGAACGGAAAACCGACATCACGATTGAATTCAGCGTGGTTCGGCTGCAACAATACACGCCCTTCTGGTTTACACAGGTAGACTTCACGCGTCATGAACGCGCCACCACTTAGAGTTTTGATCGCCGAAGACAATGACGATCTTCGCACTCTGCTGGTCACGATCATCTCCGCCGAGCCCGACCTCAAATGCGTCGGAACCGCGGTAGACGTGGAAGCAGTCATTGCCGGGACCGTTGAAAACAAGGCTGACGTGCTGGTGCTCGACCTCGAGTTGCAGGGGCGTTCCAGCATCGATCTGCTGCGGACCGTGCGCCGCAACGGCAGCAAAATTTCCATCATCGTGTTCTCCGGTCATTCCCACCCGGAGATGATTCGCCACACGCTGGCCGCAGGCGCCGATGCGTATATCCCCAAGGGTGGCGACTACGAATTGCTGCTCGACGCCATCAGGGACCGGCGCCTGACTGCCTGACGCCGGAACGCAACGCGCTCCGGCGCCAGCGTCATTGGCTCAGAAGCGCCAGGCGGCGGTCAGCCACAGCGAATCGGCATCATCCAGGCCTTCGAGATCGAACTTCTCGTACTCGAAGCGGATGTTGAGCTTCTCGCCGATGTTGGCACCGATACCCGCGCCATAGACGAGGTCTTCGGAC
>DASTTJ010000420.1:0-4122 GCA_035760205.1 Steroidobacteraceae bacterium
CACCACGCATGTTCTGGAGTTGAAGGCGGGGCGCGCCGTGGCAAGCCGGGAAGTGGGTGAGCCATGAAGAAGTTCGGGCTTTTGGTGCTGATGGTGGCGCTCGCGGCCATCGCGTTCTTGATCTTCCGGACACCGTCTGCGCAATCCAGGCGAATAGTCGTCACGCTCGTCCCTGGCCCCCCGCAGCCAAAAGTGTCTCCCGGTGAAGCCGGCATCGACCCGGCCGCCATCCTTGCAGCGGTGGACTACGCGGGTAAACACCAGACGACAGCGCTGGTCATCGGACGCGCCGGGCACATCGTGTTCGAAAAGTACTGGGGCGACACCGCGATCGATACGCCGCTGATGCCAGGAGCGTTCGGGAATGTGCTGGTGCCGTTGCTGGTGGGATCGGTGATGAACGATCGTCTCATCGTGAATCTCGATGAGCCACTCTCTAACTATCTTCCGGAATACGGCGGTACGCCCACTGGCAAGGGGTCGCTACGCGACCATCTGGGATTGCGGGTCGAGGATTCCGCCGCTCCTTCCATGGAGTTGATGGCGCTCGTGCTGGAACGCGTCACCAGGCAATCCTTCGAAATCCTGGTAAGCGAGCGGCTGTGGAAGCCCATGGGCGGTGGCGAGTTCTCAATTGCCCAAAACGGCGTGGGCGCGCGGATCAGCGACTGGATGCGCATTGGCGAGATGCTCGCCAATGAGGGGGTGTTCGAAGGAAACCAGTTCACGCCCCCGCGCTTCGTCACGCTCATGCTGAAACCGACGCACAGCGATTCTCCACGCGGCTTTGGCGTGAATCTGAATGGCGCTTTTGCAGCCGCGGATGTCGCGTGGGCGGGAGTTGGAGGTCAACGACTCTGGGTGGTGCCGTCGTTACGCCTGGTGATCCTCCGCGTGGGTGACGAACCCGGAGAATTGGATGGCTGGGCCGAATCGATGATCCCGGACAGCATCATCCGTGGTACCAGTGGCTGGAGGCCAAGATCAGCCGGCGAGGGCGTGGACCCGAAGAGATTCGCGCCGCATTAGAAATGGGGACACTCCCCATTTGCTGGCAAACGGGGCCGCACCTCATCGGAGAAGGGTCTGGCGGCGCAGGAACACGTCCTGAAACACCGCGCGCCGTTTCAGGGAAACGACATCTCGGTCTCGAAGATCTCGACTGCCTGGCCCACGATCCACACGCCGTCGAGCTTGCTTTCGCTGAATTCCAGCTCGACATCGACGCGGCCGGCGCGATTCACGAAGTGACCCTGGGCGCCGGTGAACTGGGCGGTGGGGCCTGAATGCGGCAGCAACCCTTGTTCAGCGAGGTAGGCGCCTAACAAACCATGCGCGTTGCCGCTGACCGGATCTTCGGGGATGCCGAGCGCCGGGCAGAACATGCGCGATTCGGTGAGGCAGCCCGCCTGCGCATGCGACAGCGTGAAGACAAAGAAGCCGGCGGCACCCAGCTGCGCCGACAGGGTGGTCAGGCGCGAGTAGTCAGGCTTGAGCTGCTTCAAGGTGTCGGTGCTGCGCACGCCGATCATCAGGCGCGTGCCGGCTCCACCCACGATGCGCAGCGGGCAACGTGTGTCGATATCGCCGGTGGATAGAGCCAGTGAGTCGAGCACCGCGAGTCGTTCGCGATCGTTGAGTTGGCGGCCGAGCGGCGGCGCGGGTTGCCGCACCGCGATGCGGCGCGCGTCCCCGGAACCGCGCACTTCGACGTCGACCAATCCCGATTTCTGGCGCTGACGCACGCGGCCGCCGGCCCCCAAAGCGTGCAGCGCCGGTGCGCCCTCGCGTGACAGCACGAAATGCGTGGCAACAGTGGCGTGACCGACGAAGCTCGCCTCGGTGCGTGGCGTGAAGAAACGGACCCGCAGATCGTGATCCGCGGCGTCGGGCTTGAGCACGAACGCAGTGTCGGCATTGTTGAGTTCGCGGGCGATAGCAAGCATTTCCGCGTCGCCGAGGGAATCGGCATCGAGGACCACACCCGCGGGATTGCCGGTGAAGCGACCCGTGGTGAAGGCGTCGACTTGGAAAATGCGGATACGGCGGCTCATCGGGGCGCGAATTCTACCCGCAAACCCGTGTCACTCAAGCTGCAAATTCCGGTTACTATCCGCCTCGCCTCGGGGTGGCCTGTGCTTCCTGCACCGGCCTGAGACGCGGATGGGCCGCGAACCCGTAGAACCTGATCCGGTTAGTACCGGCGGAGGGATAGGGATGCACTCTTCATTGCGCGCCGCGTGCGCGATTCCATTCTTGTTTGTCACATTTGCGGCCCTGGCCGACGATTCGTTGCTGGACGAAGTCGTGGTCACGGCGGAGCTGCGCGATCGCAATTTGAGCGATCTGGCGGCGAGCGCCACCGTGCTCGACGCACGGACGCTCGAAGCCGCGGGCGTGCAGCACTTCCAGGACGTGCTCGCACTCGTGCCCAATCTCAACTGGTCGTCGGGCACGTCGCGTCCGCGCTTTTTCCAGTTGCGCGGCATCGGCGAGTTGTCGCAGTGGCAAGGCGCACCCAACCCCTCGGTCGGCTTCCTCATCGACGGTATCGATTTTTCGGGCATTGGCATGCCCGCAACGCTCACCGACGTGGAGCGCATCGAAGTGCTGCGCGGCCCACAGGGCACCGCTTACGGCGCAAATGCACTGGCGGGCCTCATCGCCGTGAACACGCGCGCTCCCCGACGCGAGCAGGAACTCAATGCCAACGTCAGTTTCGGCGACTACGGATCGCGCGGCATGAGCGGCGTGTTAGGCGGCCCCGTGGGTGATGGTGAGTCCGCATGGCGGCTCGTCGCCGGCAACTATCGCAGTGACGGCTTTCGTCAGAATTCGTACCTTGCGCGTGACGATACGAATGGCTACAACGAAAGCAACGCCCGCCTGAAATTCCGTGCGCAGCCGGCCGACCACTTGCGCGTCGATGTGACGGCGATGTGGGCGGATCTCGACAACGGCTACGACGCCTTCTCCATCGACAACTCGCGCACCACGTTGTCCGACAAGCCCGGCCAGGACACGCAGATCACGCGTGCGCTCGCCGTGCGTCTCGATTTTGACGGAGCCGAGTCGTTCGACGTGATCAGTCGCAGTGCTTTCGGAACGTCGCGCAGCGTCTATTCCTTCGACGGCGACTGGGGCAACGACGAGAGCTGGGGCGCGAATTCGCCCTACGACTACTTCCAGCGGTTCGACCGGGAGCGCACGACACTCAACACTGATCTGCGTTTCGTGTCGCGCGCGTCCGTTGCCAGCGGCGATGCATTCGCCTGGCTCGCGGGGGCCTACGTCTTGCGCACCGACGAAGACGTGCAGCAGCACGATGTCTACCGGGACCTGGTCTACGGCGACGGCGAGCGGCTGTTCACGAGCGACTATCGCGCCACGAATCTCGCAGGATATGGCGAGCTCGAATGGCGGGTGGGGGCCTCGACGGTGCTTGCCTTCGGTGCACGTGCCGAGCGCCGCAACGCAGACTACGAAGATTCTGATGACGCTGCGTTCTCTCCCGCGGAAACGATGGTCGGAGGATCCTTGAGTCTGCGACGAGCCCTGGGCGACCAGCGCAGCGTCTACGTCACGCTGGCGCGGGGCTACAAAGCGGGTGGCTTCAACATCGGCGACGCCGTGCCAGATGACCGCCGCAATTTCGAGGCCGAAGTGCTGCACAGCATCGAGCTCGGATTCCGCGCCGCCAGCGACGATGCAAAGCTCGCCGGCGACCTTGCTCTCTTCTATATGCGCCGCAAGGATCAGCAGGTGCCCACCGGGGTGCAACTCGTCCCCAACGATCCGCTGACCTTCGTGCAGTTCACGGACAACGCCGCGGGTGGTGAGAACTACGGGCTCGAAGGCACTCTGCAGTGGCGGCCTATCGACTCCCTGCTGGTGGATGTCCGCGCCGCGTTGCTCGAGACGCGGTACATCGACTATTCCGACGGCGAACGCCATCTGGATGGCCGCGAGCAGGCCCATGCACCGCAATATCAATACGACCTGGGTCTGGAATATCGCGGTGCCCGCGGTGCGTTCGCGCGCGTGGATTTCGCCGGGCTCGACGATTTCTACTTCGACGATTCGCACGATGAGCGTGCACCGTCGCGCCTGCTGACGCACCTG
>DASTTJ010000421.1:0-3972 GCA_035760205.1 Steroidobacteraceae bacterium
TTCTGGCCGGCGTGACCACGGATTCCACCGCCGACACCTTCACCAAGGGCGTCGCCATTCCGGAATTCACCTTCATCGCCTTCCAGCTCACCTTTGCTGCCATCACGCCGGCCCTGATCGTCGGCGCCTTCGCCGAGCGCATCAAGTTCAGCGCGCTGCTCGTATTCATCGTCATCTGGCTGACTTTCGCGTACTACCCGATCGCGCACATGGTCTGGTTCTGGGCGGGTCCGGATGCGTATACGACCGCCGAGGCTGCCGCAGGCCTGTCGGCCCACAACGGCTTCCTGTTCGAGAAGGGAGCACTCGACTTCGCGGGCGGCACGGTGGTGCACATCAACGCCGGAATCGCGGGCCTCGTGGGCTGCTTGCTCCTCGGCAAGCGCATCGGCTACGGTCAAACGGCGCTGCCGCCGCACAACCTGCCGATGGTCATGATCGGCGCCTCGCTGTTGTGGGTTGGCTGGTTCGGTTTCAACGTCGGTTCAAACCTCGAAGCGAACGGCTTCGCGACCCTGGTGTTCACCAACACGTTGCTCGCAACCGCTGCGGCCACTCTCGCCTGGATCCTGGGGGAGTGGATCATCAAGGGTTCGCCCACGATGCTCGGCGCAGCTTCAGGTGCGGTCGCAGGTCTGGTTGCCATTACTCCGGCCTGCGGCTGGGTGGGCACGATGGGCTCCATCGCCATCGGCGCCATCGCCGCTCTCATCTGCCTCTGGGCCTGCTCGGGCCTCAAGAAGATGATGGGCTACGACGACTCTCTCGATGTGTTCGGTGTGCACTGCGTCGGCGGCATTGTCGGTGCCATCCTGACGGGTGTGTTCAACTCACCCGCCCTCGGCGGCACCGACGTGTACGACTACGTTGCCAATGCTTACCCGGATCCGGCCGCATACAGCATCGGCTCGCACGTGATCGCGCAGATCTGGGGCGTGGGCGTCACGCTGCTGTGGTCGGGCATTGTCTCCCTGGTCGCGTTCAAGCTGGTCGATCTGACGATCGGTCTGCGGGTGAACGAAGAGCAGGAGCGCGAAGGCCTCGACACCGTGTCGCACGGCGAGCGCGCCTACAACGGCTGATCTCGACCTAAGGCCGGGCCTGGTTTCCTTAGGCCTGGCCTGCAGATCCCGTCCAAAATCAGGGCCTCCCTCGGGAGGCCCTTTCTTTTGCCCCTTTTGCCCATGTAAAGGGGCTTGTCTGTGATGGACATCAAGGGTTCTCATAGGCGCTCCCTGCGATAATCCGCGTACCGGAGGAAGGTTATGCGTCATACGAAAATACTTGCGGTCATTGCGGGCGTTATGACCTGTGCCCTTATCCATACTGGCAAGGCGCAGGCAGGCGACGTCTACAAATACGTGGACGAACGTGGCACTACGCTCTACACGGACAAACCCATTCCGGGCGCGGTCCTGGTAAGCACCGGCTCGCAGCGTCCGCCGGAAGTCGCCGCGCGCAACTACAACGCGAACCAGACCGCCACCACGACGCAGCTCGCTACGAGCAACCAGCGCATCGCCGAAAACCAGAACAATGCCCGCATCGCTGCGACCGTCGCAAAAGACGTCGGCGAGACACAGGCCGAGCGATGCAAGAAGGCGCGCGATCAGTATCAGACTACCGTCAATTCCCGAAAACTGTATCGCGAAGGCGCCGATGGCCAGCGTCAATACCTGGACAGCACGCAAACCGACCAGGCGCGCATCGACGCCGCCAAGCAGGTCGAAGCCATCTGCGGACCCCAAGGCTAAGACCTCAGGTTTGATAGAGTCGCGCGCCTATGTTGCGCGTTGGCTTTGCAGGACTCGGTGCCATGGGTGCTCCCATGGCGAAAAACCTCCATCGTGCCGGACTGCTCGAAGCCGTCTGGAATCGCAGCGGCGATAAAGCTCTCGCGCTCGGCGTCGAGCTGGGCTGCAAATCACCCGCCTCGCTCGCTGACTTCGCCGCGCTGGTCGATGTCGTGGTGGTCTGCGTATCCGCCGACGCGGATGTCCGTTCAGTCATCGAAGGGCTCGCACCCGGATTGCGCCAGGGCGCGCTGGTCATCGACTGCTCCACCGTCAGCGCCGAAACCGCCCGCTGGGCCGAGGAATTCCTCGCCGCGCGATCGGCACGGTTCATCGATGCGCCGGTCAGCGGTGGCGTCGAAGGCGCGCAGAAGGGCACGCTCGCCATCATGACGGGTGGCGACGCGGCTGCATTCGAGGCGGCGCGCCCCATCCTCCAGGCGATGGGCAAGACCATCGAACATTTCGGCCCTGCCGGTTCCGGCCAGGCCACCAAGGCGACTAACCAGATCATGTGCGCCGGCATCATCCGGGCCTGTGCCGAAGCCATGGCATTCGCGGGCGCGCACCAGTTGCCGCTCGAGCGAGTGGTGTCCACGCTCGGCGCCGGCGCCGGCTCGAGCTGGTACTTCGTGCACCGCGCGCCGAACATGGTTCGCGGCAGTTATCCGGCGGGCTTCCGCATCAGGCTGCACGCCAAGGATCTGCGGATTTGCCGCGACATGGCAGCAAGCTTCGGCGTGTCACTGCCGGTGGTCGATTCCATGCTGGCCGAATACGCCCTGCTCATGGACCAGGGCTACGGCGACGAAGACATTTCCGCGACGCACCGGCTCAAGCAGGCGTTGTTCGAGGATGCCGCGAAGAACAAGGCATGAACCGCCCGCCGCCACTCCCGCCTGCACCCGGCGAGGAACCGCGCCAGCTCTATCTACCCAATTTCTGCTCGTCGTCCGCGGCGCTGACCACCCTGGTGATCTGCGAATTGACCGCGCTCCTGCTGGCGCTGGCGCGCAATGACGCGGCGCTCGGCTTCTGGAGCGATCTCGGCCTCACCTCGATGTTCCTGCTGTGGATCGCGCTGTGCGGCGCGGCCCTGCTCTGCCTGCTGCGCAACTATCTCGGCCGCAAGAGCGTGGCGGTCAGCGCCGCCATGGTGCTCACCCTCACGGTAAGCCTCGTCACGATCGTGTCCGCGGCGGCGTATGCGTACGGAGCCGGTGTGTTGTTCCCAGACTTCCACTGGTCGTTCATCGTGCGCAATGCCGGCATCACCTTGGTGGTCACCGCGCTCGCGCTGCGCTACTTCTATGTTACGCACGAGTGGCGTCACAACGTCGAGCTGCAGGCCAAGGCACGCGTGCATGCGCTGCAGGCGCGCATTCGTCCGCATTTTCTCTTCAACAGCATGAACACCATCGCCGCGCTCACCCGCAGCAACCCGGCGCGCGCCGAAGAAGCAGTACAGGACCTGGCCGACCTGTTCCGCGCCAACCTCAACGAGAAGCGCAACCAGATCCCGCTCGCCGAAGAAATCGACGTGGCGCGCACCTATCAACGCATGGAACAACTGCGTCTGGGTGATCGCCTGCGCGTGGACTGGAAAATCGAGCCGCTGCCGGATGACGCATTGGTGCCCGGCCTCACGCTGCAGCCGCTGCTCGAGAACGCGATTTACCACGGCATCGAGCCGCTCGCCGAAGGCGGCGTGGTCACGGTCACGGGCGAATTCAACAAGGGCATGATCACCATCGTGGTGCGTAACCCCTTACCAGTCGCCAACCTCACCGTGCGCGACGGCAATCGCCTGGCCCTGGCCAACATCAAGGAAAGGCTGGAACTCATGTATGGCGATCGCGCCACGGTAAAGGCTGGCCGCTTCGACGATCAATACATCGTGACGCTGCGTTTCCCGTTCACCGCCAATCCGGTAGCGGGCGTCACATGACATTGCGCGTCCTCATCGTCGACGACGAACCCCCGGCGCGCGAACGCCTGCGCTCCATGGTCGTGGAAGCCGGAGACTTCACGGTGGCGGGCGAAGCCGGCAATGGCGAGCAGGCCATCGACATGGTCGACCGCCTCACTCCCGATATCGTGCTGCTCGACGTGCGCATGCCGGGCGTCGACGGCCTGGAAGTGGCGCGCCATCTCGCCGCACTACCCGCGCCTCCGGCGG
>DASTTJ010000422.1:0-3058 GCA_035760205.1 Steroidobacteraceae bacterium
CCGGAGAAATCGCACTTCCGCCTGACTTTCTCGCAAGCCTTCAATTCTTTCGGAACCTGGCTGGCGCCTTACCTGGTTTCCGGTGTGCTGCTCGCCGGCGGAATTTTCGCCGTACAGCAGGGCCTGGCCGTAACTCCGGAGCAGCGTGCCGAATCGCTGCGCAACATCGACCTCATCTTCCTCGCGATTGCGGTGGCCATCGTGCTGCTGGCCATCTTCATCTTCGTGTTTCGCAAGCTGCTGGATGTCGCAAAACCGGTGGATGAAGGCCAGCGCCCGTCGGTCGTGACGGCCATGAAAGACCCATGGGGACGGATCGGTGCCCTGGCGATCTTCTTGTACGTGGGCGCCGAAGTTTCCATCGGCAGCGCAATGACCAATTTCCTGCACGAACCTGACATGTTGAACGTGTCCCTCGAAGATGCGGGAAAGCTCGTGAGCTTCTACTGGGGTGGCGCGATGGTGGGACGCTTCATCGGTAGCGGTCTGCTCACGATGGTTCGCGCCTCGCGGCTGTTGGCCGTCTTCGCGCTCGGCGCGACGGTTTTATGCCTGGCGGTGACCCAGATGCATGGCGCAACGGCGGCGTACCTGGCGCTCTCCATCGGACTGTTCAATTCCATCATGTTCCCGGTAATCTTCACACTCACGTTGGAACGGTCGAGCGCGGCACCGGCCGCCACTTCGGGCCTGTTGTGTCTCGCCATCGTCGGTGGCGCAATACTGCCGTACATTTACGGCATGATCGCCGACGCGGCAGGCTTGCACGCCGCGTACTTCCTGCCCGCCGCAGCGTATGCAGTCATCGTGCTGATCGCGCTGGCAGCGACGAAGGCGAAGATATACCTACACGGCAGTCCTGCCACGACCACGGGCCACTGAACGGAAGAGGGTCATGGACGACAGAGCGCGCATCAGCCAGCAACAAAGCCTGTTCTGCGACTGGCTGTGTGACTGCGCATATCCACTCTGGTCGACTCGTGGCCGCGATGCGGCCGGCGGATTCCACGAGCGGCTCGCGCAGAATGGCGAACCGCTGGTCGAGCCGCGTCGCTCGCGCGTCAACCCGCGCCAGGCGTACTGCTTCGCCGTAGCGCCATCGCTTGGCTGGCGCGGTGATTCGGCGGCGCTGGTGAAACACGGGCTCGATTATTTTGTGGCGCGGTACCAGCGTCCCGATGGTTTGTATCGGACGCTGGTAGCCGCCGACGGATCTTCGCTCGATGACCGCGCACTGCTGTACGACCAGGCATTCGGGTTGCTGGCCTTCAACGTGGCAGCGTCGGTGGGCGAATCTCGAGCCGAACGCGAACGGCAGTCGCTCGAATTGCGGGAACTGGTGTTCAAGAGCATGAAGAGGGCAGGGCCGGGGTTCGAATCGGGTGTGCCGCCTAGCCTGCCCTTGCAGTCGAATCCGCACATGCATCTGTTCGAAGCGGCGCTCGCGGGTTGCGAGATGTGTTCGGAAAGCTCGTTGTGGAAGCCGCTGGCGGATGAGATTGCCGAGCTCGCACTGACGAAGTTCATCGATCCGCATACCGGTGCGCTGCGCGAGTTCTTCGATGAAGACTGGAATCCTGCACCCGGTACTCCCGGGCGCATCGTCGAGCCTGGGCATCAGTTCGAATGGGCGTGGCTGCTGCTGCGATGGGGTGGGCCAAAGCAAGGACAAGTAAACGCGCGAGCACGTGCGGCCGCGCTCAAGCTGATCGACATTGGTGAACGGCATGGTTTGCGCAACGGCCTGGCTACCAACAGCTTGCTCGACGATTTTTCCGCGCATGACGCAGGTGCGCGCTTATGGCCGCAGACCGAAAGACTCAAGGCCGCGGCCATCGCCGCAAGGCTGACAGGCGAGCCGCGTTATTTCTCGGTGGCGGTTGCGGCGGCCGATGGCCTGCTCCGTTACCTCGACTGTCCCACCCCCGGTCTCTGGTACGACCGCATCGACGCCGACGGCAAACTCGTCGACGAGCCCGCTCCGGCGAGCAGCTTTTATCACCTGGTTGCCGCAATCGCGGAAATCAGCGCTCTCGCGCGACTTGCGTAATCGTGCGGGCTAACTACCAACCGGTGTCGGCTGGCGCGGGATTGCCTCCTGGTGGAAATGGCCCGCGATTGCGCTGTCACCGATTGGCTCCTCCCGGCAGAGAACGTCAAACGGGAGTTATCTGAATGAACTACAGAGCTGCGGTGGTCCTGATCGTGTCCACATCGATCATGGCGGGAGCCGCGGTTGCGCAGGACGAAGCGGCGGCGAAGGTGCGCGCCCGGGGTGGCGTCGCGATACAGCTGGATCTGTCCGCCGGCGGTGACGAAATCAACAGCAGCAGGAACGACCCGCCGCACACTGCGCAGGCCATCCTCGGTGAGGGCGTTACCGTCTCGCTGGGCGGGTTCTATCGCCCGAGCGAATCAAAGCCTTGGGAATTGCAGGCATTCATCGGCTACAAGCGTGGCTGGATAGTTCCCGTGCGCGGCGGGGGGCATGAGGCGGATGTCTCACGCTGGGTGTTCCAGCTGCTCGCGAATTACCGCCACAAGGACAAATGGCATTTCGGTGGCGGACTGGTGTTCCACGGCAACCCGAAGTACGAAGACACCGCTCCGGGCGTCGCCGACGTCAACTTCGACAATGCGGTGGGCGCCGCTATCGAAGGTGGCTGGAGCTGGCTGGGTGTGCAATGCACGTACATCGAATACCGGGCACCGGGCACCGGGACACTCGATGCGAGCAATTGCGGCGTGCGATTCACGTGGCGGTTCCGCAAGTGGGGACCGCTTCGCTAGGGAACCTCTAGTTGGCCGGACGCGGGCCGGTCGATTCGCGACAAACCATTCGATAGGGGATTTCCATGCTCCTGGGCGGAGCTTCATCGCCCAATGAGCGGAACAACATGTCCGCCGCCTGGTGGGCCATCTCATACGTTGGCTGGTGCACGGTGGTCAGGCGCGGCCAGATGACCTGTGCGACATAGCTGTCGTCGAAGCCGGCCACCGACAGGCGATTCGGGATCGACAGTCCCATCTCGTGCGCCGCCATGATGGTGCCGGCCGC
>DASTTJ010000423.1:0-8491 GCA_035760205.1 Steroidobacteraceae bacterium
ACCGACCCGTCTGGAAGGGCGCGAAGTCTACACGATCTTTTCGCCGTCTTGTCCTGGGAAAGAACGGTAGCGCGTGGGGTCAGGAATCCCTGCAGAAACAAAGCCTTCGCGCCGTAACCTGCAGGAATCACAGAGGCCGCAGGCGCGACCTTCGTAATCCGCCTGGTAGCAGGAGACGGTCAGCGAATGGTCCACACCGAGCCGGACTCCTTCGCGCACGATTTGCGCCTTGCTGAGATTGATCAGCGGTGCCAGCACGCGAAGGCTCGTGCCCTCCACACCCGCCTTGGTAGCCAGCGCCGCGAGCTGCTGGAACGCGGCGACGAATTCCGGGCGACAATCCGGGTAACCGGAATAGTCCACGGCGTTCACCCCAATGTGGATTTCGGTCGCCTTCAATACTTCGGCCCAGGCCAGCGCCAGCGACAGCATGATGGTGTTGCGCGCCGGAACGTATGTCACCGGGATGCCCTCACCCGGCGTCGTGGGGACGTCGATGGAATTGTCGGTGAGCGCCGAGCCGCCGATGCGCCCGAGGTTGACGTGCATGATGCGGTGCTCGCGTGCGCCGAACGCATGCGCGACTCGCGCCGCGGCACTGATCTCGGCCTGGTGCCGCTGTCCATACGACACCGACAAGGCGTAACACTCGAGGCCGGACGCACGCGCCAGCGCGAGCACAGTGGCTGAATCCAGGCCGCCCGACAGCAACACGACCGCGCGCGTCGTCATGTCTTTTCCATTGTCATTTTCCGGGTACGTTGCCCCAGAGCACTTTGTGAAGCTGCATCTGGAAGCGGACGGGCAAGCGATCGGCGAGAATCCAGTCCGCAAGTTCGCGGGCCGGCAATTGTTCGGCGCTGGGCGAGAACAGGACCTGGCAGCGCCCGGCCAGCTTCAGGGCGGAAAGCTTGTCGCGGCTCCACTCGTAGTCGGCACGATCGCAGATCACGAACTTGACCTGCTCCTCGGGACGCAACAGGGCCAGATCGCCGTACCGGTTGCGCCGCTCCTCGCCCGAGCCCGGCGTCTTCACGTCCACCACGCGGATCACGCGCGCATCCACTCCCGCGAGCGGCATCGCACCGCTGGTCTCGAGGGACACGCGGTAGCCGGCATCACACAGCCGGGCCAGCAGCGGCAGGCAACCCTTCTGCGCCAGCGGTTCGCCGCCGGTAACGCACACGTAACGCGGCGAATGCTCGCCGACATTGAACTGGGCGACAGTGTTCAGCACTTCGTCGAGGGTGCGCCACTCGCCGCCATGGAACGCATAGGCGGTATCGCAGAACTGACAGCGCAAAGGACAGCCGGTGAGCCGGACGAACACTGTGGGAAAACCCACGGTGTCAGCCTCGCCCTGCAGCGAATAGAAGATTTCAGTGATCTTCAGGCGGCGCGCGCCACCGGCGTCGAGCTCATGAGCCGCCGCGTTCATCTACTCTGGTTCATCGACCAAGGCGCTTCAGGCGTTCCGCAGCGAGCTGGGCGGCATTGGTGCCCGGATATTTGCGCACCACTTCTTCGAGCGTACTGCGCGCCTCACCTGTGCGCCTCAGATCGGACAACGAAAATCCCAGCTTGACCATCGCATCGGGTGCCTTGCGCGAGTTCGGCCAGTCGCCGAGCACCTTGCGATAGGCGATGACGGCGCTCTCGAGGTCACCCTTGGTGTAGTAGCTTTCACCGATCCAGAATTGCGCGTTGCTGGCGAGCTCACCGGTGGGATAGTTAGTGACTACCTCACGGAACGACGCGACCGCCTTGTCGTAATTGCCGCCGCGCAGTGCGGCCATGGCGGCATCGTACGTCGCCTGCTCGGAGCCACCTGCGACCGGCGCGGGCGTGGCGCCCAAGGCGGGCGTAGCGCCGACGCCACCCAGTGTTTCCAGCGCAGCCAGTCGTTTCTCGAGATCGCCGTACAAGCTGCGCGATTGCGTCTTGCCGCCTTGCGTTTCGTTCTGCAGCAGTTCCACTTCACCGCGAAGGCTGCGAACTTGCGACTGCAGCCCGTCGAGGCGCTGCGCGAGTTCGAGCAGACTCTGGTTGGTCAGCACGCGCTCGATGCGCTGCACGCGCGCATCGAGATCGTTCATGCGGATGTACACCGGATCCTCTTCAGGCGAAACGGCGCATCCCCCCAGCGCGAAAGCACTCAGGGCCACGACCAACCAACGCGATGTGTTCACGGGCACCTCGGTACTCTGATTACTTCAGGTAGACGATCTCGACGCGACGATTGAGGCCGTACGCCTGCTCGTCGCTGCCGGCAGCTGCCGGACGCTCTTCGCCGTAGCTGACGGTCGAGAGCTGAGTTTCGGCCACGCCCTGGAGAGCCAGTGCACGGCGCACCGACTGGCCCCGGCGCTCACCCAAGCCGATGTTGTACTCGCGCGAACCGCGTTCGTCCGCATGGCCTTCGAGCCGCACCTTCTGATTCGGGTTCTTGGCGAGGTAAGCGGCATGTGCGGCGACCACGCCCGAGGAATCCGCACGAATGTCGGAGCGATCGAGATCGAAATAGACGATGCGCTTGGACAGCAGTTCGCCCGAGGGTCCCATCGATGCGTCGGTATCGCCCACCGTGGCGTTCGGATCTTCGATACCGCTGGTGTCGGTGGTCGGAGCAGGCGGTGTTTCCGGGACTACCGGCGGCTTGGCCTTGCAGCCCGCGAACAAAGCGAGAGTGGCGAGAAGAACCGAAATCGAAGCGAAATTTTTCATTTGCACACCTGTCGTCATAGCTGAAATTTTCATGGCAAGAATGGCCCCCACACCGGTTCCCGAACTTCGCCCGCATCGGCATCGAGCCGCGCGGAGGTCTGGCCGTCGACGGACACCGTCTGCAGCACACCCTGGCCGCGTTCGCGCCCGGCGAATATCAACATGGCACCGTTAGGCGCGAAACTCGGGGATTCTTCCTGCCGGCCCTTGGAAAGCATGGTCACCGTGCCGTTCGCCAGGTCTTGAACGCCGATGCGATACGCACCGTCGTCCAGCGTCAGCAAGGCAAGCTGCTTGCCGTCGGGCGAAATGCGCGGGCGCGCATTGTAGCTGCCCGTAAAAGTGATCCGCTTCGGACGCTCGGAGCTGCCGAGGGTCATACGGTAGATCTGCGGACTGCCGGAACGATCCGAAGTGAAGTAGATGCCGGTGCCATCGGGCGTGAATACGGCCTCGGTATCGATGCCCGGATCGTCGGTGAGGCGCGTCAGCTTTCCGTTGGCGAGTTCGAGAAGATAGACGTCGAGATTGCCGTTGCTGCCCGACAACGTGAGCGCGAGTTTCTTGTCATCGGGTGAGAACGTGGGCGCGCCATTGATGCCGGCGCGGGCCGATACCATGGATTTCTTGCCGCTGCGCCGATGCTGCACGTACACCGCCGAGACGCGCCGCTCGAACGACACATACGCCAGCCATTCTCCATCCGATGACCACGCCGGCGACATGATGGGCAAAGGCGATGCCAGGATGCGGACTCGATTGGCGCCATCGGCATCAGCCACGTACAACTCATAACGCTGGCTCGGGGGCTTGCCATCCACCGACACATACGCAATGCGCGTTGCAAATGCACCGCGCACACCGATGATTTTTTCGAACACCGCGTCGGCGATGCGGTGCGCGGCATTGCGCAGGTTGGACGCCGCAGTGGTGACGTTGGGTCCCGCCACCCGCTGGCCGGTCAGAACGTTGACCAGTTCGGCGTCGATGCGGACCTGCCCATTGGCCTGAGACGTCACGCGGCCGACGACGACGTAGTCCACACGCTGTTGCTTCCAACCGGCGGAATCCACTTCGGCGGCAGTGGTGGGCGTGAATACCATGTCGGTGCGTGCCATGCCCTTGAAGCGGCCGGTGCTCTCGAGATCGCGCTGGATTATCTGCGCCACATCGAGTCCGCCATCCGCCGGCACCGCGCGCGCGAAGGGCACAATGGCGATGGCGATGGGGTCGGTGACGCCGGAGGTGATGGTGAGGCGCAGTTGCGCGAACGCGGGCGCAGCGGCCGCGCACAGGACCAGCAACAGACAGGTTCCAAGTTTTTTCATGCGGTCGTTCATGCCGTGGGTGCGAATGTTAGCTCCAAATTACGCTCGAACGGCACGCCGGCCGGTGGCGTTGGCAATGGCGATGCGCGGAGCACCGCGGCCTCCACCGATTCGCGCAGCGCCGCGTCGTCGATGCTGCAGCTGTTCACACGAACTCCCGTGACCTCGCCGCCCGGAACCTGGGTGACCGACACAATACAAGAGATGCCCGGTCGTGCCGAGGGCGGTTTGATCCAGGCCCGTTGAATGCGCGCGGTTATCTGCGCATGCCATCGCATGGCCTCGTCGCTGTTGCGAGCGGCGTTGCCTCGCTCTTCGGCCTCGATCGCACGGCGAAGTTCCGCTTCCCGCGCGACCCGCGCCTTTTCTTCGGCGGCCTTTTTCGCGGCGGCAGCATCCTCGGCGCGCTTCTTCTCGAGCGCCTTCTTGTCAGCGGCCGCCTTCTCGGCGGCGGCTTTCTCGGCGGCGGCCCTGGCGACCGCCTGCTTTTCCGCCTCGACGCGTTCGGCGTCTTCGCGTTCTTTCAGCTCCTGCGCCGCCTGCTGGTCCTGCTCGCGCTTCTGCTGCTCGAGCTTTTCCTGGGCCAGGCGTTCTTCTTCCTGCTTGCGCTCGATCTCGGCCGGATCGGGTTTGGGCGGTCCCTGCTCCTCGACGGGCGCGGATTCGGCCACGGGCGCAGGAACTGGCTCAGGCGCCGGAGGCAATGGGTCCGGCTTCGTCGCAATCCCCTTGAGCATGCGCTCGTCGACCACGGTGGCTTCGATGGCCAGCGTCTGAACCGGGGGTGGAGAGTGCTTCCAGGTGAACCAGCCATAGACTGCGGCCCCGACGATCGCGGAGTGCAGCAGGATGGACAGCACGAATGCGCGCCATCTGCCTTGCTTGATTGGCTTACCGGGACGCGGCGGCATCGTTGATCAGCGGGCCCGCTTCTGTTCCGGCGGCTGGGTGATGAAGCCGACTTTGCTTGCACCGGCTCGCTGCAGGATGGTCATGGCCCCAACTACTTCTCCATAGGCGACGCGATAGTCGCCGCGCACCAGCACGGCGGTTTCGGGTGCCCGGCGAAGAACCGCCGCGGCTCCCGCTTCGACCACCGCCGGATCGAGGGGTTCATCCTGCTTGGCGCCGTAATTGAGGAACAGCCTGCCCTGCTCATCGATTGTGAGAACGATGGGCTTGGAGTCCTTGAGCATTTCCGGCGGGATCGGCCGCGCACCGGCCTTGGGCAATTCCACCTTGATGCCCTCGGCCAGCAAGGGCGCCGTGATCATGAAGATGATGAGCAGCACCAGCATCACGTCGATGTAGGGCACCACGTTGATTTCGCCCATGAGTTTGCGGCGTCGGCGGGGTTGTGCGGCGGCCATGGTTGCTCCTGGTCAGGCCGCGCGGCCGGCGTAACGCTGAAGAATCGTGGAGAACTCTTCCATGAAGGCGTCATAGCGCAATTCGAGGCGGCTCACCTGATCCGCGTAACGGTTGTAGGCGATCACCGCGGGAATGGCGGCAAACAAGCCGATGGCGGTGGCAATCAACGCCTCGGCAATGCCTGGCGCGACCATTTGCAATGTCGCCTGCTGCACGCCGCCCAGCGCCACGAATGAATTGAGGATGCCCCACACCGTGCCGAACAGACCCACGTACGGGCTGGTGGAACCGATGGTGGCGAGGCTCGCGAGACTTTCTTCGAGTCGCTCGAGCTCCTTGAGCTGCCCTACGCGCATGGCGCGGCGCGCGCCCTCTAACAACTGCTCGGGCGGAATGCCGCCCTGTTTCAATCTCGCGAACTCGCGAAAGCCGAATTCGAAGATGCTGGACATGCCGGTGGCTCCGCCGCGGCTTTCGATCTGCCGGTACAGCGCGGTCAGATCGCCGCCCTTCCAGAAGCTGTTCTCGAAGGTCTCGGCTTCGTCGTGCGAGCGCGAGAGCAACGCGCGCTTGCGAAAGATGATGGTCCAGGAAAACAACGATGCGAGCAGCAGCAGGATCATGACGCCCTGGACGATCGGGCTCGCCTGCAGAACCAGGCGGACTATCGAGAGTTCATTGTCCATCTTCTACCTTCAGGGTGATGAATTCCGGCAACGGTCGGGGACGGAAAGTTTTCGCGTCGACGCAGGCGACGCGGATGTCGCCCTCGGTGAGCAGCACGTCGCCGCGCCAGATTTTCTGCGTGAAGCGGATCGAAGCCTTGCCTTCCGGCACCGGCACGCAGGTGATGCGCAACTCGTCATCGAGCCTTGCGGGTTTGCGGTAATTCACTTTCACTTCGGCCACCGCGAACACATAGCCGTAGGTGCCGGCGAGTTCGCTTTGCGAATGGCCCATGGAGCGCAGCCATTCGGTGCGGGCGCGCTCCATGAATTTGAGGTAGTTGGCGTAATAGACGACTCCGCCGCCATCGGTATCCTCCCAATAGACGCGCGCGAGCCAGGAAAACTCCTTCAATTCCGGGGTCACTTCTCGGCCTCGAACAGGGGCATGGAGGTCTGTACGCGCTCCGGCACGCGCAAACCGAAGTGCAGATAGGCATTGCGGGTTGCCATGCGGCCGCGCGACGTGCGCATGAGGAATCCCTGTTGGATGAGGAATGGCTCGATGACGTCTTCGAGCGTGCCACGCTCTTCGCCCACCGCCGCTGACAGGCTTTCGATGCCCACTGGCCCGCCATCGAATTTCTCGATGATGGTCGACAGCAATTTGCGGTCGAGCGCGTCGAAACCCTGCGGGTCGACCTCGAGCAGATCGAGTGCGGCGCGCGCCACCGCTTCGTCGATGCGGCCGGTTGCCTTCACTTCAGCGAAGTCGCGCACCCGGCGCAGCAGGCGGTTGGCGATGCGCGGGGTGCCGCGCGAGCGCTGAGCGATACGGCTGGCGCCATCGACATCGATCGGCACGCCGAGAATCCCGGCGGAACGCGTGACAATCTTTTCGAGCTCGGCGACAGAATAGAATTCGAGGCGCTGCACGATGCCAAAGCGATCGCGCAACGGCGAAGTGAGCAGCCCCGCGCGTGTGGTCGCGCCGATGAGCGTGAATGGCTGCAGCGCCAGCTTGATGGAACGCGCGGCCGGACCTTCGCCGATCATGATGTCGAGCTGGTAGTCCTCCATCGCCGGATAAAGAACTTCTTCGACCACGGGCGATAGCCGGTGGATCTCGTCGATGAACAACACATCGCGCGGTTGCAGATTGGTCAGCAACGCAGCTAGGTCGCCGGGCCGCTCCAGCACCGGGCCGGAAGTTTGACGCAGATTCACACCCAGTTCGCTCGCGAGAATATTGGCGAGCGTGGTCTTGCCGAGCCCTGGAGGGCCGAATATCAGCGCGTGGTCCAGCGCTTCGCCGCGCATCACCGCGGCCTTCACGAAAATTTCGAGCTGCGCCTTGACCTGCTCCTGGCCGACGTAGTCGGACAGACGCTTCGGGCGGATCGCGCGATCGACCGCCTCTTCTTCGGTGGATCCTGCCGCCTGAACGATGCGTTCGGGATTGATGTTTTCGACCGTCACTGCGGACGCACCGTGCCCTGCAACGCGCGGCGGATGAGGTCTTCCGTAGAGCCGGCCGATCCGGTGTACGGTTTCAGCATCTGCGTGACCTCGGCGGGTTTGTAGCCGAGCGCCACGAGTGCACTCCACGCCTCGCCTTCGATCCTGTTCTCGCCGGTCATGACAGGTGCACCGGCCGCCGCGGCTTCGCTGAGCGCGTCCAGCCGGTCACGCATCTCGACTAACAACCGGTCCGCGGTCTTGCGGCCGACGCCGGGAATCTTCGTGAGCGCGGCGGCGTCCTGAAGCTTCACGCAGGTGGCGAAGCCATCGACACTGACACCGGAGAGGATGGCCAGCGCAATCTTGGGTCCCACGCCGGACACCTTGAGCAGGTTGCGAAACAGCAGGCGTTCATCCGCGGTGCCAAAACCGTAGAGGATGTGCGCATCTTCGCGCACCACGAGATGCGTGAGCAGGCGCACGTCGCTGCCGACCGCCGGCAGCGTGTAGAACGTGGACATGGGCGCTTCGATGTCATAGCCGACACCGCCCACGTCCACCGTGAGATGGGGCGGCGCCTTGGTCGCAAGTTTGCCGCGCACGAAACCGATCACGCGCCAAGTCCATCGAACACAGGCTCGAGTCGCCGGGTGTTGGCATGACAGATCGCGACGGCGAGCGCATCCGCGGCGTCCGCTCCCAGTTTCATCTGGATGGCCAGCAAGTGTTTCACCATGTGCGCCACCTGTGTCTTCTCCGCTGCGCCCACGCCCACCACCGCAAGCTTGATGGCACGCGGCGCGTATTCGTGGACACCGAGCGCCGCGGGCACGGCGGCGAGCGCGGCGCCGCGCGCCTGCCCTAGCTTGAGCGCGCTGTCAGCGTTCTTGGAGAGGAACACACGCTCGACGGCGACCTCCTGCGGATTGTGCAGGCGGATCA
>DASTTJ010000424.1:0-2476 GCA_035760205.1 Steroidobacteraceae bacterium
AAACATCCGCTGCATTTCGACGACCTGTTCGTGAACCTGGTCGAAGCAGGCGAACAGGCGGGTGCGTTGGAAACGCTGCTCGACAAGATCGCCACCTACAAGGAAAAAACCGAAGCGCTGAAGAAGAAGGTCAAGAAGGCCTTGTTCTATCCGACGGCCGTGCTCGCGGTGGCGATCATCGTCACCGTCATCCTGCTGCTGTTCGTCATCCCGCAGTTCGAAAGCCTGTTCAAGGGCTTCGGCGCCGATCTGCCCGCATTCACGCAGTTCGTCATCAACATGTCGCGCTGGCTGCAGGACAACTGGTACATCTTCTTCGGCATCATCGCCGGCATCGGCTACACCTTCGTCTATTTCAAGAAGCGTTCGAAGGCCATGCGCGAGTTCCTCGATCGCGCGCTGCTCAAGTTCCCGATCATCGGCCCCATCATGTACAAGTCGGCGGTCGCCCGTTTTGCGCGCACCCTGTCCACCATGTTTGCCGCCGGAGTGCCGCTGGTCGAAGCGCTCGAGTCCGTGGCCGGCGCCACTGGCAACATCGTATTCGAGAATGCGGTGCTGAAGATGCGCGACGAAGTCGCCACAGGCCAGCGCCTGCAGCGCGCAATGGAAAACACCGGCCTGTTCCCCAACATGGTCATCCAGATGATCGCGGTGGGTGAAGAAGCCGGCGCACTCGATGCCATGTCAGGCAAGGTCGCCACGTTCTACGAAGCGGAAGTGGACAATGCGGTCGACAGCATGTCCTCGCTGCTCGAACCGCTCATCATGGCCATCCTGGGCGTACTCGTCGGCGGCCTCGTCATCGCCATGTACCTGCCCATCTTCAAGCTGGGCGCAGTGGTGTAAGCCACTCCGTTTCCACGGCAAACCCGAAACGCCGCGCCCATTTCTCAAAGATGGGTGCGGCGTTTCTTTTTGAACGCACGGTAAAACTTGAGCATCGAGTTTCTGGAACCACTGGCGGCCATCCCGGCACTGTTCATCGGCTCTTGCGCGGTGCTCGGGCTGCTCGTCGGCAGCTTTCTGAACGTAGTCGTTTATCGCGTTCCGATCATGATGGACAACGCCATGCGCGAAGAATGCGCGGAGCTTGCGAATCCTGACGGTCTGCCGCTGGAACTGCCCGCCTTCAATCTGATCACACCACGCTCGGCATGCCCGAAATGCCGGGCGCCGATCACCGCGTTGCAAAACATCCCGGTCATCAACTGGATCGCGCTCGGTCGCAAATGCGCGAACTGCAAGACGCCGATCAGCGCGCGTTATCCGCTCGTCGAGCTGTTCTCGGGGCTCGCGTCGGCAGTGGTCGCATGGCATTTCGGCTTCGGCGTGTTGGCGTTTGCCGGGTTGCTGTTCACCTGGTTTCTGATCGCCCTGACCCTCATCGACTTCGACACGCACTACCTGCCCGATCAGCTCACCTATCCCCTGCTGTGGATGGGCCTCCTGCTCAGCACCACGCAGCCGGTGTGGGGAGCGGGCGCTATGCCCGTGACGCCTGCCGACAGCATCGTGGGGGCCGCCGCCGGCTATCTCGTGCTGTGGAGTGTCTACTGGATCTTCAAACTCATCACGAAGAAGGAAGGCATGGGCTACGGCGACTTCAAGTTGTTCGCTGCCTTTGGTGCGTGGTTCGGCTGGCTCATGCTGCTGCCCATCATCCTGATCGCGTCGATCGTCGGCTCCGTGGTCGGCTTCTATGTGCTCTACCGTCAGCGCAAGGGTATGGATACTCACATCCCGTTCGGCCCGTTCCTGGCAGGCGCGGGCTGGTTGTGCCTGATCTTCGGGCCCCAGATCATCGAACGATATCTCGCGATGAGCGCATCGGGCTGATACCGCAATGCGCGGCGCCTATCGCATTGGACTCACGGGTGGCATCGCCTGCGGCAAGACCACGGTCGCGAACCTGTTTGCGGCGCTCGGCGTACCGATCGTCGACACGGACCTGCTGGCGCGCGAAGTCGTGGCGCAAGGCTCCCCGCTGCTGGCGCAGGTTGCAGCGCACTTCGGCGCCAGCGTGCTGGCCGAAGACGGCAGTCTCGACCGCCGCGAGCTGCGCTCGCGGATATTTGCCGATCCCGCCGAGCGCGTCTGGCTCGAGCAACTCACGCACCCTGCCATCCGCGCACTCACCGACGAACGTTGCGATGCCGCGGAGGGCCCGTACGTCATCGTGGCCATTCCCCTGCTCGTGGAAACGGGCGCTGCCGGACGATTCGAGCGAGTCCTCGTGGTCGACTGCGAACCCGAGGTGCAGATCGCACGGCTGACGGCGCGCGACGGAATCACGCGTCAGGAAGCCTTGGCCATGCTCGCCGCCCAGGCGCCGCGTGCCGCGCGACTCGCGGTCGCCAACGACGTCATCCACAACGGTGGTGACGTCGATCAGTTGCGCGACCAGGTCGAAATACTTCACCGCCAATATGTCGCGGCCGCCAAAGCGCAAGCAGACAAGGCCGGTACATGAGCG
>DASTTJ010000425.1:0-14809 GCA_035760205.1 Steroidobacteraceae bacterium
AACGACGATGACGCCTTTCACCACGTCCGTGAACGTGCCGGAGAGTTTCGCTTCGCGGTGTTTCGAAAGCGCGCGCGCGAGATTCGACATGGCGGTGCTTTGCACCGCGAGCGGCTCGTAGTCGGCATCGGCCACGTTGAAGTGAATGGGCTCACTGCCAAAGAACAGCGGCGTTGCGCCCTCGCTGCCGCCATTGAACGTGAAGTTGTAGGCAAGATGATGTCCGCCTATCTGCAGCATCCATGGCGTGCGTTCGGACGGCTTGCCGAGGACGCTCATGAAATAGTTGGCGCCGCTCCAGCCGATCTTGCGTTCGTCGACCGCCATCAGGAAGTCATCCGCGACACGGATGTCATCGAGCATCTTGAGTCCGCAGGCCGACAGCGCCGCCGCTGCGACGCCCCGGGCCGCGTGGCTCTGCTTCTCATCCAGGTCGCCAAAGCGCAGGCCGGAACGCGGCACGACGCCGAGTGGCAGATTCGACCATCGAATCGCCGACTCACGCACGAACGGACGTTCGAGCGATGCACGTTGCCCGGCATTGAGTGACTTCTGCAGGGCTTCGATTGCGGCCACGACCGCCTGCACCTGACCGTCACCTTGGGAAGCTTTGGGGCAGGGTGCGTCGGCTGCGTTCGCGGCGGCCGCAAACATCAGCAGTCCGAATGTCGCAGCAGACCGAAGTCGTTTCATCGAATGCTCCCCGTCGCTACGCCCGCGCCAATGATCATTCTGCCGGCGATGACACGCATGATTTCGGATGAGTTCACAGGGAGAACGTGGGCTTTCGCATGATTTTCGACAGGTTACGCGCACATGTTGCGAGGTTGAAGCACCGTCAGCGTTCAGGCGGGCGGGTGGTCAAGATTTGAACAGCTGAAAACACCGGAGTTACTCGGCTACATCTGCGTCGCCGCTCCCCGTACAATCCCGACCCACAATAACTTTCGATGAAGGGCATTCGCCATGGCGCGGGGAATCAACAAAGTCATCCTGATCGGCAATCTGGGCGCAGACCCGGAAACCCGTGCTATGCCTTCGGGTATGACGGTTGCGAACATCCGTGTGGCGACCAGCGAGAACTGGAAAGACAAACAGTCGGGCGAAAGCAAAGAGCGCACGGAATGGCACAACGTCGCCATGTTCGGCCGCCTGGGCGAGATCGCCGGGGAGTACCTCAAGAAGGGCTCCAAGGTTTATATCGAAGGCAGTCTGCGTACGCGGAAATGGCAGGACAAGTCCGGCAACGATCGCTACACCACGGAAATCATCGCCAACGAAATGCAGATGCTCGATTCCCGCGGTGGGGGCGGCATGGGCGGCGGCGGCGGTGGTGATTACGGCGGTGGCGGAGGCGGAGGCGGAGGCGGAGGCGGCGGTGGCCGCGGCAAGCAGCAGCAGTCCCCGCCGGACGACTTCGACCAAGGTGGTCCGCCAGCAGGCGGCGGCCCGGACAAAGGCGGCGGCGAGTTCGACGACGACATTCCGTTCTAACGGAATCTTCCGCCGGTAATAAACGGCGTACTGCCGGGCTATTGTCTCCGTGAGTACGCCCACATGAATCCCCGCACAGGTTTCAACGCGCTGGTTGCCAAAGCACCAGTCCATGGTGGCGCGTATTTGCGCCAGCTTCGAACGCGACCTGGCGGGCGCTGCCTACCTACCGCGCCGACGCGTCGCGCACGCCGCTTCATCGAGCCGCAGCGAAATTTCACTGCGAACGAAGCGACTTGACCCCTTGGAGCTGCAATAAGTAGTTGATTGTGCGAGACAATTTCCCACAAACCCCAAGTGCGATACCCTAGCGCCCGCTTTTCTCCTCTACCCCTCGATGCCCGGCCGCTACTACATCAAGACTTTCGGCTGCCAGATGAACGAGTACGACTCGACCCGCATGGGCGACGTGCTGAGTGCTGGCGCTGACCTCACCCCAACGAACGACCCGGCCGAAGCCGACGTGCTGCTCATGAACACCTGCTCGGTGCGTGAGAAGGCCGAGGACAAGGTCTACTCGCTGCTGGGCGAATGGCGTGCGCTCAAGAAGCTCAAGCCGCACGTGCTCATCGGCGTGGGCGGTTGCGTGGCGAGCCAGGAAGGTGAGGGCATCACCAAGCGCGCGCCGTACGTGGACCTGGTGTTCGGACCGCAGACCCTGCATCGCCTGCCCGCCATGATCGGCGAGAAGAAGCGTACCGGCCGCGCCGTGGTCGACGTCTCCTTCCCCGAGGTCGAGAAGTTCGACAACCTGCCGGCGCCGCGGGCGGAAGGTTCGAGCGCCTACGTGTCGATCATGGAAGGCTGCAGCAAGTACTGCACGTTCTGCGTCGTGCCGTATACGCGTGGCGACGAAATCAGCCGCGGATTCGATTCGGTGATGGACGAAGTGCGCATCCTCGCGTCGCAGGGCGTCGGTGAGATTCACTTGTTAGGCCAGAACGTCAACGCTTACGCAGGCGCCATGGATGACGGTACGGTGATCGACCTCGCGACCCTCATCCACTACGTCGCCTCCGTTGTCGGTGTGCAGCGCATCCGCTTCACCACGTCGCATCCGGTGGAGTTTGGTGACAGCCTCATCGAGGCCTACGCCAACGTGCCGACACTCGCCAACCAGCTTCACCTGGCGGTGCAATCGGGCTCGGATCGCATCCTGGCTGCCATGAAGCGCGGCTACACGTCGCTCGAATTCAAGGAAAAGCTGCGGCGCCTGCGCGCCGTGCGCCCGTCGATATCGGTATCCACTGACATCATCGTTGGATTTCCGGGCGAGACGGAGCGCGACTTCGAGGCCACACTGAAACTCGTGCGCGAAGCCAATTTCGATCAGTCGTATACCTTTATCTACAGCCAGCGTCCCGGCACGCCTGCGGCTTCACTGCCGGACGAGGTCAGTCAGGAAGTGAAGCAACAGCGTCTCGCGCGGCTGCAGGCGCAACTCAACGAACAGGCACGTGCCATCAGCGAGCAGATGGTGGGGTCCACCCAGACCGTGTTGGTCGCGCGTCCCTCGAAGAAGGATTCCGCCGAGCTGGCGGGGCGCACCGAGAACGGACGCTGGGTCAACTTCGCCGGTCCCGCGAGCCTCATCGGACATTTCGTCGATGTGGTCATCGTCGAAGCGCGTCCGCAGTCACTGCGTGGGCGCTTTGTGAGCGTCATGCCGCCCACCCTGCAACGCCTGGCCGCGAACTGATGGCAACTCCTGCTCCGATCGAACCCGCTCGCGAATTCGATCTCGTGCCGCCGGACAATTCGCGGCTCGCGAATCTGTGCGGCCCGCTCGACGAAAACCTGCGCCTGATCGAAGACCGCATGACCGTGTCGGTGAAACGCCGTGGTGCCAACTTCCGCATCGCGGGCGCCCGCGCGCACGCGGCAGAAGATGTGGTGCGCGATCTGTTCGAAGCGACGCGCACGGAAGATGTTTCGCTCGAGCGCGTACATCTGGCGCTGCGGGATTCGCGTGACATGCCGGGCGCGCTCGGTGGCGACGACCCGCAGGATGGCGGCTCGGTGCGCGTGGCTCGCGGCACCATCCGCGCGCGCGGACGCCATCAGAAGGACTACCTCACCAACATCCGCGCGAAGGACCTGTCCTTCGGCATCGGGCCGGCGGGCACGGGCAAGACCTATCTGGCCGTGGCCTGCGCGGTCGAGGCTCTGCAGGCCGACAAGATTCGCCGCATCGTCCTGGTGAGGCCAGCCGTGGAAGCGGGCGAACGCCTCGGGTTCCTGCCCGGCGATCTCACGCAGAAGGTGGACCCGTACCTGCGTCCCATGTACGACGCGCTCTACGAGATGCTCGGCTTCGATCGTGTGGCGAAGTTCATCGAACGCAATGTCATCGAAGTGGCGCCGCTGGCCTTCATGCGCGGCCGCTCGCTGAACGACTCCTTCATAATTCTCGATGAGGCGCAAAACACCACGCCCGAGCAGATGAAGATGTTCCTCACGCGCATCGGCTTCGGCTCGCGCGCGGTGGTGACCGGTGACGTCACACAGACCGACCTGCCGGCCGGCAAGATGTCCGGCCTCCGTCACGTGATCAATATTCTGAAAAATACGGAAGGTGTCGCATACACCTTCTTCGATGCCGCCGATGTGGTCAGGCATCCACTCGTGCAACGTATCGTCAAGGCGTATGAAGCGCATACGCCGCCCGACATCCTATGAGTGCGGAGCGGGCGCTGAAACTGGATCTCGCAAGCGGAACACGCGCCTGGACACCGGCGCGCTCGCGCATGAACTACTGGGCGGCGGCCGCGCTCGGAAGAGCGGGTAAAGGCCGTGAGATCGCCGTGCGCGTCGTCGCGGCCAGCGAGAGCCGCGCGTTGAACAAATTGTGGCGTGGCAAGGACAAGCCGACCAATGTGCTGTCGTTTCCAGCACCGGCGCAGTCGAAGCGTGGCATGCCGACAGACATGTCTCTGCCCCTGGGCGACCTCGTCATCTGCGCGCATGTCGTGCGTCAGGAAGCCCAGCGGGATGGCAAGCGACTCGACGCACATTGGGCGCACATGGTCGTACACGGCGCGCTGCACCTCGCCGGCTACGATCATGAGACCGGCCGCCGCGAGCAGCTGCGTATGGAGCGCCGCGAGATTTCCGTGCTGAAACGATTCGGGATCGGGAATCCCTACCTGTGAACGCAAAGAACAAAGAGAAAGACAAGGAAAAGGATCGCGACGTCGGCGCCAGTGGCCGCTGGCTGCGCAAGCTGTCGCGCAAGATCGGCGGCGATGCGCAGGACCGCGGCGAAGTCATCGAGTACCTGCGCGAGGCCGCCCTGCGCGAGATCATCGAAGGTGACGCACTTGTCATGCTCGAAGGCGTGCTGGGCGTGGCCGACATCCAGGTGCGCGACATCATGGTGCCGCGCGCGCAGATGACGGTGCTCAATGGCGACGACGATGGCGACGCGCTGCTGCAGACCGTGGTCGAGAGTGGTCATTCGCGCTTCCCGGTCATGGACGAGGACCGCGAGAAGATCATCGGCGTGTTGCTCGCCAAGGATCTGCTGCGTCTGCAGCTTGCCACCGACGAGGCGCCGTTCGACATCAAGGAGTTCATGCGACCCGCGGTGTTCGTGCCGGAGTCCAAGCGGCTCAACGTGCTGCTGCGCGAGATGCGCCGTTCGCGGGTACACATGGCCATCGTCGCCGACGAGTACGGCGGCATTGCGGGCCTCGTGACCATCGAAGACGTGATCGAGCAGATCGTGGGCGACATCGATGACGAGCACGACATCGATGAAGACCAGAACATCCGCAAGGATGGCGACCGTCAGTACATCGTGCGCGGCCAGACGCCCATCGACGAGTTCAACGAATATTTCCAGGCCGAACTCTCGGACGACGAGTTCGACACGGTGGCGGGCCTGGTGATGAAGCAGTTAGGCCGGCTGCCACGCCGTGGCGAAACGCTGCAGCTTGGAGACTTCGAGCTCAAGGTGCTGCGCTTCGACCGGCGCCGCATCGATTCCCTGCGGCTCACGGCGCCGCGCGACATCGTGCCGCCGGAAGACCGGCCCTTAGAAAAAGAGTGAAGCTGCGCCAGATCGTTGAACGCCGATTCGCCGGCAGCGCGATTGCGTTCGTCGCGGGCATGGTCCTGGCGCTGTCATTCGCGCCCTTCGGCTGGTGGCCGCTCGCGATCCTCATGCCCGCGCTGCTCATGTGGTTGTGGGACGGCGCATCGCCGCGGCGCGCTGCCGTGGTCGGCTTCTGGTTCAACGCCGGCACGTTTTCCGTCGGAACCTATTGGCTTTACATTGCCATCAAGCAGATCGGCCACGCGCCGCTCGTGCTGGCGCTGTTCCTCATGATCGGTCTCGTGGTCATCATGGGCGCGTATCACGCCCTGCTGGGCTGGGCCGTGGCGAAGTTTCTGCCGGCTCGCGGCCCGGTGCGTTGGCTGGTGGGCATTCCCGGCGCATGGTTGTTCATCGAATGGTGGCGCAGCTGGTTCTTGTCGGGCTTCGGCTGGCTGGCGCTGGGTTATGCGCACACTGACAACTGGTTAGGCGGTCTGGCGCCCGTGATCGGGCAGTTCGGTCTCGGTCTGCTCACGCTGATCCTGGCTGGCGCCGTGGTAACCTTGCTGCTCGGCGACAAACGCGCGCGGATCGTTTCCGGAGCGCTCTTTGCGCTCATCTGGGTCGCGGCGTTCGTCATGCGCGATCTCGAGTGGACGAAACCCTACAGCCGGCCGATCAGCGTCGCCGTCGTGCAGGGCGCGATTCCACAGGATGAAAAGTGGCTGACGGACAATCTCGAAGCGATTCTCGAACTCTACAAGACGCGCACGCGTGAAGCGCATGGCGCCGATCTCATTGTCTGGCCCGAGTCCGCGATTCCCGACCTGGCTAACAACCACATCGACTTCTACCGAGAGGTCTATCAGGAGGCGAGTGCCCGCGGTTCCTCGCTGATGGTCGGCACGCTGCGCGCGGACGAGAACACGAAGACCGGCGAAGAGGAATTCTTCAACTCGGTGCTGTCGATGGACAAGGCGACGCCCGGCGTCGGCTGGTACGACAAGCATCACCTCGTGCCGTTCACCGAGTTCGTGCCGGTTCCCGGATTCGTGCGCCAGTGGCTGCGTCTCATGAGCCTTCCGTATTCCGATTTCAATCGTGGCGCGGCGCAGCAGGCGCCGCTCGAGGCCGCAGGGCAACGGATTTCCGCGAGCGTCTGTTACGAGGACGCCTACGGGGCAACGCAGCTGCCTGCACTGCGCACCGCCACGATGCTGGTGAACGTCACCAACGACGCCTGGTTCGGGCGTTCCACGGCGCGCCACCAGCACCTGCAGATTTCACGCATGCGCAGCCTGGAAGCGGGGCGGCCGATGGTCCGGGCGGCCAATGACGGGGTCTCCGCCGTGATCGGCCACCGTGGCGAAATTCTCGCAAAGGCGCCGGAATATGAAGCGAATGTGCTGCGCGCCGAATTGCAACCGCGTATAGGTCTGACTCCCTTTGCCCGCGCCGGAAACTGGCTTGTGGTGTGTCTGGCCCTTGTGTTTTTCCTGGGCAGTGCATATCTGAGGCGGCGGTCCAACTGACAGAGGAACGGTCCATGCCTACGCACGCGCTGAACTTCGCTAATCCGGCCCGGTCTATTTCGACATCGTTTCCCCTTTCCCAGTCCCGAGGGTTCGCTGATATGTCGCTATTCGTTGCGAGACGTCTGGGTGCGGTTGCAATCGTCGCCATCGCGGTCGGCGCCTGTTCGCCCCAGTCCTCTGTTGCCGCCGCTCAAACGCAGAACGTGGAACAGTCCCAGCCGGCTCAACCGGCGCAACCCGTAGGAACACTGAACGGCCGCGTTCTCCCCGATTTCGCCACTCTGGTCGAGCAGGTCGGCCCGGCCGTCGTAAACGTGTCGGTGGTCGAGAAATCCCGCCGCGCAAGCAAGCAGAATTCCGAAGACGCGGACGACCCCCTGCAGGAATTCTTCCGCCGTTTCGGCATGCCGAATGGCCCGCAGGGTCGTGGCTTCGACAATCAACCGCGCCAGGGTGAAGGCTCCGGCTTCATCGTCAGCGCCGACGGCTACATCCTCACCAACGCACACGTGGTCGCCGATGCGGACGAAGTCACCGTGCGCACGACCGACCGGCGCGAATACGTCGCGAAAGTCATCGGCCTCGACAAGCGCACGGACGTCGCCGTGCTAAAGATCGAAGGCAAGAATCTGCCGGTAGTGCGCCTCGGCGATCCGTCGAAGCTGCGCGCGGGTGAGTGGGTGCTCGCCATCGGCTCGCCGTTCACCTTCGAAAACAGCGTCACCGCGGGCATCGTCAGTGCCACCGGCCGTTCCATGCCGGGCGAAGACCTGGTGCCGTTCATCCAGACCGACGTCGCGGTAAACCCCGGCAACTCCGGTGGCCCGCTGTTCAACCTCAATGGCGAAGTGGTCGGCATCAATTCGCAGATCTACAGCCGCAGCGGCGGCTACATGGGCCTGTCGTTCGCCATCCCGATCGACGTGGCTAACAACGTGCGGCAGCAACTCGTGAGCACCGGCAAGGTCACACGTGGCCGCATCGGTGTGCAGATCCAGGAAGTGAACTCGCAGTTCGCCGATGCCTTTGGCCTCGATCGTCCTCGCGGTGCACTGGTCGGCCAGGTCATCGGAGGCGGCCCGGCCGAAAAGGCGGGCGTAAAGACCGGTGACGTCATCCTCAGCGTCAACGGCAAAGGCGTCGAACGCTCGGCACAACTTCCGGGTGTCATCTCGGCCATCAAGCCGGGCGACACGGCCAGCGTCGAAGTGTGGCGCGAAGGCAGCGCCAAGACCCTGAACGTCCGTGTCGAAGAGTTCCAGGAAGAAACGCAGAAAGTCGCTAACCGTGACGTCGAAGAGCCGACCAAGGCCGACAGGCTGGGCCTCTCCGTGCGTCCGCTCGGCGCCGACGAGCGCAAGAGCGCCGAAACCGAAGGCTATCTACTGGTCGAAGACGTCACCGGTCCGGCCGCGCAGGCCGGCGTGCGTCCGGGCGACGTCATCCTGGGCGTCAACGGCAAGCCGGTGAAGTCCATCGCCGAGCTCAAGAACGCCACGGCCAGCGGTTCCAAGACCGTCGCCATCCTGCTCGAGCGCGAGGGCGCCCAGCTGTTCCTCCCCATCCGCATCAGCTGAAATGGGGACATTCCTGATTTGCTAGCAAAAGGGGACGCGGCTCGTTCGCCGACGAGCCGCGGCTCCGTCTTCATCGCGTGGGCTCGCGAGCCCTCGACCCAAATCCGCCCTTGCCGTCTCACATCAGCGGCAGATAGATGTCCGTCTCCGCCTCGGCATCCGGTACGTCTGGAAAGAATTTCACTCGCTGCATGAACAGCGGGAAATCACGCAACTCCTCCCCGCTTCCGGGCAGCCAGCTGGCGTAGAGGTGCATGATCGACCGGCCGAGCTGATCGTCCGATCCGCGATGCCGAAGCAGCGCGCAGCGCCCGGATGGAATCACGAATTCGCGCACCCCCGATTCGTTCGCTGCAATCTCCCGATCCGTCGCTGCACACAGGTCGAATCGGAAGTCCTCGGGCGGCACCTCATCCGGATCGTTGTGGACGATGTTGAACGTGGCGCTGATTTGCGGCGGCAGCTTGTTAGTCCTGCGCCACTCGATGAATTTGCGAATGCTATCTCCCAGGCGAACTACGCTGCCGCGGTGTTCGAGCAGCGCCACGCGCGTCGCCGAAAAAGTCGTCACTCGCACAGGGTCGGGGGTGGTTATGGTGCTCATGTTGGTTTGTCTCAATTGCATGAACGGTCGGAAGCGCGAATGCCACTCGGCCCAATTCGGCGCTGTTCGAAATTCACTCGGCGACTGGCCGCTGTACTGACGGAACGCGCGTGAGAAAGCTTCCGGACCTTCGTAGCCGGTGGCCAGCGCGATGTCATTGACCGATTGCTCGAAGCGGAATGCCAGCCGCCATGACGCACGCCGCATGCGTATGAACTGGACGTAGCGATAGGCGCTCAACCCAAGAAAGCCGGAAAACTGGCGATGAAAGTGATGGCGTGAGAATGAGGCGATCGAGCTCAGATCATCGATCGACAGGGCGATTTCCGAGTACATCTCTATGTGGGCCAGAACGCGCCCGAAACGCTCCTGATAACGCTCGACGGTCCCGGAAAGTTTTTCGCATTCACCCATGGCCCGCACTGTAACAATGCTCGGGCTACGCAAGCCTGACGAAAGTTGCTTTTCTAGGCAGCTTCCTGTGCCGGCGTGTCAGGCAGCTTTGCCACCAGCCATCCGGCGAGCCAGCCGCCACCGAGCGGGATCCAGCCCACCAACACGAACGCGAACGCTGCCATGAAGAACAGCACCGCCGGGGCGCTCCACTGGAACGCGACCTCGGACATGTACGAACGCTGAAATCGCAGGACGCAGACCAACGGCAGCGCCGCGATGGTGCCGATGACGCCGACCCAGAAAGCAGCTTGCGGGAGATAAGGCATTGTTCCTCCGAGTGATGGCCACACCTTCGGCGATGGTGCGCAACAGGTTCAACGGCTTTTTCGCTTGTGCAGCTCGCCTCGTGTATTCTTCCCGGCCTTCTCAAGCCCCTGAAAAACCAGACATTCCCGATGCAAGAACGATACGAAGCGGCCGCGGTCGAGCGTGCTGCACAAGAGTTTTGGGATACGCAGAGCGTCTTTCAGGCGCGTGAAGGCGCTGGCGATGATGCCGGCAAGTTCTACTGTCTATCTATGTTCCCGTATCCGTCGGGCCGTCTGCACATGGGCCACGTGCGCAACTACACGATCGGTGACGTGCTCACCCGCTTCGCGAAGATGCAGGGCAAGAGCGTACTTCAGCCCATGGGCTGGGATGCATTCGGCCTGCCGGCCGAGAACGCGGCGATCAAGAACGGCGTGCCGCCGGCGAAATGGACGCGCGACAACATTGCGTACATGAAGGCGCAGCTGAAGTCGCTGGGGTTCGCCTTCGACTGGTCGCGCGAGATCGCCACTTGCGACCCCAGCTACTACCGGTGGAACCAGTGGCTGTTCCTGCGCATGCTCGAGAAAGGCATCGCGTATCGAAAGACCGGAGTCGTCAACTGGGATCCCGTCGATCAGACGGTGCTCGCCAATGAGCAGGTCATCGACGGCCGCGGCTGGCGCACCGGCGCCATCGTCGAGAAACGCGAGATCCCGATGTACTACCTCGGCATCACCCGATATGCCGACGAGTTGTTAGGCGATCTCGAAAAGCTTGCCGACTGGCCCGAACGCGTGAAAACGATGCAGGCCAACTGGATCGGCAAGTCCGAGGGCTGCGAGATCTCCTTCCCGTACGCCCCGGACACCCGGGCACTCATGAGTGCCGATGGCGCGCTCAAGGTGTTCACCACGCGCGCGGACACTTTGTTTGGCGTGTCTTTCATGGCCATTGCCGCCGAGCATCCCATCGCTCTGGCCGCGGGCGCGAAGAATCCCGCGCTGCAGTCCTTCATCGACGAGTGCCGCCGCGGCAGCACGATGGAAGCCGACATCGCCACCCAGGAAAAGAAGGGCATGCGCACGGGGCTCCACGTGCTGCACCCGTTCACCGGCAAATTCGTCGAAGTCTGGGTGGCCAACTACGTTCTCATGGCCTACGGCGAAGGCGCGGTCATGGGCGTGCCGGCGCACGACGCGCGCGACTTCGAGTTCGCGTTGAAGAACCAGTTGGCCGTGATCGAGGTGATCAAATCGAAGACGGGCGCCTACGATGCGGTGGTCGAGCCGTGGATAGACGCCTACACCGAACACGGCATCACGGCGAACTCCGGGATGTTCGACGGCCTGGAGTTCCAGGCGGCGATCGATGCCATTGCCGTGGCGCTGGAGAAAAAGGGCCTGGGACGCAAGCGTGTGCAATGGCGCCTGCGCGACTGGGGTATTTCGCGCCAGCGCTACTGGGGCTGCCCGGTGCCGCTCATCCACTGCGCCCAGTGTGGCGTGGTGCCGGTACCCGACGATCAGTTGCCCGTCGTCCTGCCGGAAGGGCTCGTGCCCGACGGCTCCGGCAATCCACTCAACAAGACGCCGTCGTTCTACGAATGCAAGTGTCCCAAGTGCGGTGCCGACGCGCGGCGCGAGACGGACACGATGGACACCTTCGTCGATTCGTCGTGGTACTTCCTGCGCTTCGCGTGCCCGGACGCCAAGACCATGGTCGACGAACGCGCCAACTACTGGCTGCCCGTGGACCAGTACATCGGCGGCATCGAACACGCCATCCTGCATCTGCTGTACTCGCGCTTCTGGACGAAGGTGATGCGCGACATGAAGCTGGTCGCGATCGACGAGCCTTTCGGCAACCTTTTGACGCAGGGCATGGTGCTGCACCACATCTATTACCGCGAGCCTGCGCCCGGCCGCCGCGACTATTTCAATCCGGCCGACGTCGAAGTGTTGTTAGAGGGCACTGAACGCAAAGGCGCCATCCTGCTCACCGACAACCAACCCGTGGAATGGGACGGGCTCGGCACGATGTCCAAGTCCAAGAACAACGGCGTGGACCCCACCGCGCTGGTCGAACAGTTCGGCGCCGACACGGCGCGCATGTTCATGATGTTCACCGCGCCTCCCGAGCAGACACTGGAGTGGTCGGAAGAGGGCGTGCAGGGTTCGTTCCGGTTCATTCGCCGCCTCTGGAAGGCGGTGTTCGACCAGGTGAATGCGCCGCCACCGGCCGATGCAATCACTACTAACGAGTTCGACAAGTCGAAGCTGAACGCCGCGCAGAAGGAAATGCGCCGCATCGCGCACTCCACGCTCGCCAAGGTCACCGACGACATCGGGCGCCGACGCAGTTTCAACACCGCGGTCGCGGCCGTCATGGAGTTGCTCAACGCCATCGGCAAATTCGACAGCAGCACTCTGGCGGGCCGCGTGGTGGCGCACGAGGCGCTCGAGATCGCGGTGATGTGCCTGTCGCCGATGATCCCGCACGTCACGCATCAGCTCTGGCGCGAACTGGGTCACGAACAGGCGCTGGCAACGGAGCGATGGTGGGCGCCCGACGCGGACGCGCTGGTGCAGGACCAGATCGAGATATCCGTGCAGGTCGGCGGCAAGATGCGCGCGCGGGTCAGCGTCCCGGCGGATGCAACGCAGGACGTTGCCGTGGCCGCGGCGCTCGCCGACGCCAACGTGCAAAAGTTCGTGGAAGGCAAGCCGATCAGAAAGGCAATCTACGTGGCCGGCAAACTCGTGAACATCGTCGTATGAGGAGGACTGTCCCCATTTTTTTCGTGAAAACGGGGACTGTCCCCATTCTCTGCGTCCTGGCCTCCTGCGGCTTCCATCTGCAGAGCCGCCAGCCGCTTCCGCTGCAGTTCGCCTACACCTACGTCGACACCCAGGACGAGCAGACCGACTTCGTGCAGGACCTGCGCAAGGCGCTCATCGCCTCGAAGGTGAACGTCATCCGCACGAAAGGCTCCTCCGGCGCCGTCATCAGCGTTCACGACGACGAGCTCACCGAGCGCATCCTGTCGGTGTCCGCGCGCAATATTCCCACGGAATACGAGCTCACCTACCGCGTGAAGTTCTCGGTGGTGTCCGAAGGAACCACGCTCATCGACAAGGAAGAGATCACCGCCACGCGCGACATCAGCTTTGACGAAGCGCAATTGCTCGCCAAGGAGCGCGAACAGGAGATCCTGCGCGCCGCGCTGGCGCGCGACCTGGTGGCACTGGTGATGCGCCGCCTCGCGGCACTCTGACTACCGTGAACTCGCAGGGCCACGCCGACGTTCTGCGCGTGGGCGCGGTTGCGGACCCCGCAGTGGTCGCACTCACGCAAAGATTCGGCGTCGTGCTGCGCCACTACGCTGACGGCCAGGATCTGCCTGGCTCCTACTGGGGTGACAGCGAAGCCGGATTGCGCGGCAACGTCCTGTACGTGCGTGCTGACACGCCATTGCATTCGCTGTTACACGAGCTGAGTCACTACGTTTGCATGTCGCCGGATCGGCGCGCGGGCCTCGACCGGGACGCTGGCGGCGACGATGCCGAAGAATGTGCGGTGTGTTACCTGCAGATCCTGCTGGCCGACGAACTACCCATGCTCCGCCGCGCGCGGATGTTTGAAGACATGGACGCCTGGGGTTACACATTCCGGCTCGGTTCGTCGCGCGCCTGGTTCGAGCAGGACGCGTCGGATGCCTGCATCTGGTTGCGCCGCAATGGCGTAGTCGATGACAACCACCATCCGACTTTCCATCTCAAGACATGAAAATCCTCGTTCATTGTCGGGTCGGGGTGAGTGAAGGCGGCGTGCCATCAAAAAAGATTAGGAGTCGTTTCGGAAGTACACCTTCCGCCTCCACCAACCCATATCGACCGACGGTTCCTGCGTTGAGCAGGCGCAGTTCCCGCTAGCAGCTGTATCGGTCGAAAGTTGTTGGACTTTAGGGCTCGCGAAGAATAAATCAGGCGAACCGGCCGCCCGGTTCGCGAGTTTTACAGAATCCGCCCGTTTCTAACGCGAGAAACGATCCGTGGCCAGCACGAGCTCCCTCGCGATGCCCGCCTCGAACGCGGAGTGGCCCGCATCGGGCACGATGCGCAAGTCTGCCTCCGGCCAGGCCTTGTGCAGGTCCCAGGCGCTGCGCGCCGGGCAGACCACATCGAAGCGGCCCTGCACGATGACCGCCGGGATGTGGCGGATTTTGGGTACATCTTCGAGCAACTGGTTCGGGCGTTCGAGAAACCCGCCGTTGACGAAGTAGTGGCACTCGATGCGCGCGAACGCCGCGGCGAACTTCGGGTCCTCCGCCTGCTTGATGTAACTCTGGTTGACCTTCATGTACGCGAGCGCGCTTTCCCAGATGGACCAGGCGCGTGCGGCTTCGAGCAGCGTCTCGCGGTTTTCGCTGGTAAGGCGCTGGTAGTAAGACTGCATGCAGTCCTTGCGTTCCTCCTTCGACAGCGGCTTCAGGTATTGCTCCCACAAATCCGGGAACATGGCCGCCGCGCCGAGATCGTTCTGATAGAACCACTCGAGCTCGAAACGTCGCAACAGGAAAATGCCGCGCAACACCAGCTCGGTGCAGCGCTCAGGATGTTTCTGCGCGTATGCCAGCGCCAGAGTTGATCCCCACGAGCCGCCGAACACCTGCCAGCGCTCGATGCGCAGATGCTGGCGAATGGCTTCGATGTCTGAAACGAGGTGCCAGGTGGTGTTGTCGACGAGGCTGGCGGACGGCTTGCTCTTGCCGCTGCCGCGCTGGACGAACAGCACGATGCGATAGCGCTTCGGGTTGAAGAAGCGGCGCATCTTCGGATCAGTGCCGCCGCCC
>DASTTJ010000426.1:0-11936 GCA_035760205.1 Steroidobacteraceae bacterium
GCTCGTAGGCCTTGGTGACAATCGCCTGCAATGGCAGTCCGACCAGTCCGCCGGCGGTGAGCCGGCCATCGACCCAATGCGCGTCCTCGCGCCGCACGATGAGCGGTGCGAGCTGGCCGCCGCCGAAACCCGCACCCCAGATTGCCAGCGCCGCGGGCCACAGGCCTTGCGTGAAAATCAACCGCGCGGCCTCGCGCGTCGCATGGCCGTAGAAGTACGCCGAATTGCTGGCGCTGCTCGGCGTTACCCGGTACGGCGTCCAACGCGGACTGCGGACTTGGGCGTCCTGCTCCGCCTGCTGCATCAGCCAGGGATTGCCGGTCGCGAACATCGGCAACTCCGGCCATTCGATCTCGCCGGTTCGCACCTCGTCGGCGGGCCTGCCGAGCCACCGAACGCACAACGCCGCCTGGCTGGTGGCCATTCCGGTGCCCATGTCGATGCCGACGTGGCGCAGCAGCACCTGCCCGTCGCGTGCCAGGGCGACTTCGGCGAACGCGGCCTCGGCGCCAGTGCCGAAATCCTTCTGCACGCAACCGAAACCGACGCCGTAGCGCTTGCCCGGATGCGCCGCCTCGTATTCGCGCTTGCGCGTCGCGCGGTGCTGCCACAGCGAATGTTGACGACATTTTGCGAGGACCTCGTCGGCGCGCAGCGCGCCCGCAGGAATCGCGCCCTGCGTGTTTTTCATGCCGGAGGCAAACACATTGCGCTGGCGCAGCTCGATCGGATCCATGCGCAGTTCCGCCGCGACCTCGTCAACCAGCATCTCGGTCGCGGCCATGCTCTGCAAGGTGCCGTAGCCGCGCGCGGAACCCGCGTCGAGCGCGCGCGAAGCGATCACCGTGCTCGCGAGGTCGCTGCGCGGGAAGTAGTAGATGGACTGCGCCGCCGTGGCCGCCACCAGGCACACCGACGTCGAAAAATTCTGCCGGCCGCCGCCATCACCGGTCATGTCGCCCTGAAGGATCGTGAACTTGCCGCTGTCGCGGTCTACGCTAAGGCGGTAGCGTATGCGGAAGCTGTGGCGCTTGAGGCTGGACTGAAACTGCTCGTAGCGGTCGTTGGCCAGACGCACCGGTCGCCCGTCGCCGTACAAGCTCGCCGTCAACGCGTAGAACGGGAACGGACAGTGATCCTTGGATCCATAGCCGACGGTGTAACACGGATGCACCACCAGCCGCTTCACGCCGAAGCGGCTAGCGGCCAGCATGCGCGCGCCATCCTCGGCAACTTCGTGAGGCGACTGCGTGGCCACCACGAGGTGTACCGCGCTTTCGCTCGCATCGAACCAGCCGTTGCCGTTGTTGAGCTCGAACGCTGCGGTGTCGATGGATTGTGAGAAGTACTCGCGCTCCAGCAGCAGTGTGCCCGCGCCCGGTTCGTCCAATGCGGCCTTGATTGCCGCGGCGTGCGCCATGTCCGGCCACTGCGGAGTGTTCTTCAAATGGCCGCGCGGAAACAGCGGCGTGTCCTTGAGGCTCGAGTAGGCGTCATCATCGAAAGGAGTCGCGCCACCCACGCGCACGTAACGGAAGCTCGCCCACGGCGGGCGCGCGAGCGGCCCGGTCGACGCGCCCCAGCGGATCACGTCGTCGTGGAACTTCAGCGCGTTCTTCGCAGCGCGAAAACGGGCGAAATCGTGCCAGATCAGCAGCGCAACCGCGTGGCCCAGATAGGCCGGCGTCGCGCCATCCGGCAGCAGCATGTCCGCGCCATAAAACGGCGGAAACGTAAGACCATCGCGCCGCAGATCAGAGGCAGTCACGACGCGGTCGGGCTTGAGGTCGGCGCCGAGTCGCGAGAGGTCGAAGCCCGCATAGGCGCGATCGGCACGCGTCACTCGCAATAGCATCGCGTGTGCCTGGTCCCGCGGCCAACCGGGCAGGTCGCGGCCGCGCATGTCGAAACTGAAGATCTTCTCGCCCGTGACCTTCGCGGTGGCGTCGGTGCGGTAGCGGATGCGGCCGCTCTTCGCGTCCCATGGAAGCGCGCGCAGCCGCTCCTTCTCCAGCAACGCGGCCAGCGCGTTGCTGCCGGGCGCCGCGATGTATACGGTGATGCCGGCAATCACACTGGACTTCAGGAAGTCGCGACGGCTGGGTTGGGTTGACATGGAGTAACAATAGCGCGTCGGTTACATGTCGCCGTGCAGCATCAACCTCCATCGCTGCCGAGACAGCTCGCCGCTTCGCTTGTGACGCCAGCGTCGTCACACTCATTGAAGACGCGGACGGCGAAGGATGTTCCGGCGGGAACGTTCGCTGCCAAGTCCTAGCGTTTTGCCTTGGTTCCCGCGGCGCCCAGGATCCGGCGGGCGTTGCCACTGAGGATGGCCGTTTTTTCCTCCTTAGTCAGATCGAGCTTTTCCAGTGCCTCGACCATGCGCGCGAGCGAGATCTGAGGATAGTCCGAGCCCAGCATCACATGGTCGATGCCCACATTCCGCAGCGTCCACACGAATTCCTGTTCGATGGGCGAGTCGGCCGCGAGCAGTACGGTGCCGGAGATGTCGAAGTTCACATTGTTCAGCGCGAAGCCATCCGCCGTGCGCGCCAGCACCAGGATGTTCCAGAAGCGGAAATTGGCGCCACCCATGTGCGCGAAGATAAAGCGCGTCTTCGGCGCCTTGGCCGCGAGGTTGAACAGGTCCTCGCAATCTCCCGCCACGATGCCTGCATTGTCCATGAGCACCGCCACACCCAGCTCGCCGGCCTTCGTCACCAGCGCTAGCACGCGTGGATCGGAAATCTCGAAGCGCTGCGTGTGTGGATGGATCTTCAGCGTCTTGACACCGCGTGCGGCAATCCGCGCCAGTTCATCCAGCGCCTCCTGCCCGTCGTAGGGATGGACCGTGCCAATGGGCGCCACTTCCGGATGCTTCGCGGCCAGCGCGATCAAGCCATCGTTGCCCGCGCGAATCTTCGCGGGATCTCCGGCCGCTGCCTGGTGCGGACCCCCAAACCACATCGCCCCGACGCCCGCGAGTTCGATGCCCGACGCGCGCACCTCAGCCTCGAACTTCTGCAGCGAGGCTTCACCGTCGCGCAGATGCACGTGCGTGTCGAACACGGGCTCCCCGGACTGGGCGAGGCCTGTCAGCAACAGGCCCAGCGAGAGCGCAAGTAGGCGGTAGTGTTTCATCGCATTGAGTATAGACGCACGAGACACTCAGAACGCGTGCCCCGCGCTGCGCACCGAGCGGATGATCATCTCGTTCACGTCCACATCCGCCGGCTGCGAGATCACGTACAACACGGCATTCGCGATCGCGTTCGTATCCAGCGCGATGCTGCGCAGCGCCTTCACGTTCTTCGCGGTTTCCTCCACGCTGATGTCGTGACCCAGCTCGGACTCGGTGACGCCGGGCGAGATCGTCGTCACGCGGATAGCGCCCATCTCCTGGCGCAGTCCTTCCATGATGGCGCGCACCGCGTACTTGCTCGCGCAGTACACACCGAACTGCCCACCCACCGCATGCGCGCCCGTGGACGCCGTGCTGATGATGTGCCCGCTGCCCTGCGCTTCCATGACTGGCAGCACCGCGGCGATACCGTTGAGCACTCCTTTGATGTTGATGTCGACGATGCTGTCCCATTCGTCGACCTTGAGCGCGTTCATCGGCGAGACCGGCATCACGCCCGCGTTGTTGAAGATGACGTCGACGCGCCCGAACTTCTCGCGCGCGAAGGCCACGAAGGCGTTCACATTGGCGCGGTCGGTGACGTCGAGCTTGCGGAATTCCGCGACGCCGCCCTTGGCGCGAATCTCCGCCACGATCTTCTCGAGGCGCTCCGTGCGGCGCGCGCCGAGCACCACGCACGCGCCGTTGGCGGCGAGCGTGCGGGCCGTCGCTTCGCCGATGCCACTGCTGGCGCCCGTGATCAGTACAACTTTGTTCGTCATGTTCTTTCTCCTGTGGAGGTGAGTGATTGCGTGGGAGAAAGCATCGCGTCCCGGCGCGTCCTGGTGGATACCCGGTCCTCCGCGTTGATTGCCTATTCCTACGAAGGATGGAGCCGGAGCATTGAGACGTTGCTACCGCGCGCGTATCGTGAACGCCCTATGAAACACGAAATCAATGAGTTATCGCAGGCGAGCTTTCGCGAGCTCGGCGCGCTGACCGCCCGATTCTCCAGCGGTGATGGCATGCATCGCACCGCCATCGGCGGGCTCCACTGCATTCAACTCTCCGAGCCGAACCTGCAGCTACCCACCGTTTATCAGCCGTCCATCTGCGTGATTGTTCAGGGCGCGAAGCGAGTGTTGCTCGAGGAGGAGATTTACTCGTATGCGCCGCCGCAGTTCCTGGCCGTGTCCGTCGATCTGCCGTTGGTCGGCCAAGTGACCGAAGGCAGCCGCGATGCGCCCTATCTATGTCTGGCGATCGACATCGATGCGCGGTTGATCGCCGATCTCATCGCGCAATCCGGCGACGCGTCATGGACGCGCGGCGAAACCGCGCGCGGGTTGTTCGTCGGCGAGGCCGATGCCGCGATGCTCGAGAGCGTGCTGCGCCTGGTGCGCCTGCTCACCACACCGCGCGACATCGCCGCGATCGCGCCGCTGGCGCTGCGAGAGTTTCACTACCGGCTGCTGAGCGGCCCCTATGGCGCCGCCATCGCGCAGTTGGCCATCGCCGGCAGCAACACTCACAAGATCGGGCAGGTCATCCGCCGCATCAAGACGCAGCTCGCCTCCCCGATCCGCGTGGAGGAGCTCGCGTCGATGGCGAACATGAGCGCGTCGTCGTTCCACCAGCACTTCAAGGCCGTGACCGCGATGAGCCCCGTGCAGTACCAGAAGCGGCTGCGGCTCACCGAGGCGCGGCAAATTCTGTTAGCCGAGAAGGCCGATGCCGCGAGTGCTGCGTATCGGGTGGGTTATCAGAGCGTGTCGCAGTTCAGCCGTGAATATGCGCGAATGTTTGGAGCGCCGCCGATCAGGGATGTGGAAGGCATACGCGGCATGGCTTGACGAAGGCTCACCGGAGCACAACACTAACTACTCGAAATTCCGTGTGCCGCCGCGTGGCCCGCGCGCTCAGCTACTCCAAGGCCCGCGAGATCACCCGCGTCGGCAACTCGGGCAATGAGGAATATCTGTGCGCGCGTATCGCCGTTGCGTCGAGGCCGAAGAACTTTCGCGCGAGCAGCGCCAGCATCAGAACCGCCGCGTCAGCTTCCGACATGACGACGATGGCTCACTCATACTCATGTGCTGCCTGCCCGGCGAGACGAAGCCGTCCAATCTCGTCTCGCTGTGCCGGTTTCATCACCGAGATTCTCGATGATGGCGCGCTGCGGTTTGTCAGGCCGGAAGGCGAGCCGGTGGATTTCGTGCGGCCCGGGAGTAAACAGCCTCCCGTAGATTCGGGCGAGCTGCCGGTTGGAAAGTTCACGGACTGTTGGCACGGCGACCGCATGGATCTCGATCTCGCGGTTGATCTAGTGATTCAGAAGTCGCGAAGGGCCGCGAACGTTCCAGCGGGAACGTCCAGAATCCTGCCTCGTTAAAGGTCACTCGTTGTTACCGGGTGTCCCCAACAGGTTGGCGCGCATGGGCCGATTCGCCGCGTGAATGCGATGAGGTCCGTATAGCAAAGGGCGCAGGACTTCGGTCGGGCGTCGCGCCCAGCTCGCCCACGACAGCGGAGTTTCGCCGCGCGCGTCCTTGCGTTCGCGGTCCGCGCCGGCCGCGAGCAGCAGCTCAACCGTCTCGGGGATTCCGAACACCGCCGCGCGATGCAACGGCGTTTCGCCGCGCGTTCTGCAGTCGCGCATGAACGCGCCCGTCTCCATTTCGGGGATGGTCGCCGCGTTCGCATCCGCGCCGGCGCGAAGCAACACTTTCACCACCAGGTCGTAGCGCACGCGATCGTGGTTGCTGACCGCGGCGTGCAGCGGCGTCTCGCCGGTGAGCGGGTCGACATAGCGCGCGTTTGCCCCGCTCTCGATCAGGAATTCGCAGAGCTGCCAGTGCCCGTGAAACGCTGCGCCGTTGAGACCGAGGTCAGGGCCTAGCGACGTGAGCGGCTGGCCACGGCGCAACAGCAATCGACAGGCCGTGACATCACCGAAGTAGCTGCAAAATTCGAGCAGCTTCGCGCCGTGTGTTTGCAGCGCGGTCTGCCCGTCTGCGGAGGCGAGCAGCGGCTCGACGAGGTCCGTGCGACCGTTTTCAATCCGGTGAAGTAGCTCGGTGGTTTCCATACGCCGGAACCTTGCAGCCGCCGCGGGCGCAGTTCAAGTGTCCGCGGTGCATCAAGGACGGCCCGCGCTGCTGGTTCGTGCTGCTGCGCCAGGTGAGCTACTGCAGCGAGTTTCCGCTAGCCGGAACGGTGACCGCTTTCATACATCGGGACGCACTCGCTGCGATGTACTTCAGTATACGTTCATCACGCTTTTGGGATACTCAAAGCCGAACCTTGGAGCAATGTTCAGTGACTCACGAAAAGTCGATGATGCTGCTCGGAAAGCCGCTGGAGACCCACATGAAACGCACGCCGTCAAACGTCCCCATCCCGCTGCACGACTACCGTCCCGCCCTGCTGGGAGCATTGCCCTTTCTCGGCGACCGCCATCTGCTCGCGGAACCAACGCCGCGCTTGAATGCAGAGCTCTCGCCGTATTTCGCAGAGTCGCCTCGGTGGCATCCCTCGATCATCGCGGGAGCGCTCGCGAAGATCACGCGGTAGAAATCGCAGGCGATTTTTTGCGAAATCGATTCCGCATGCCGGATTCGAGTGTTCGCTATTTCTCCGGTGCGAACTGCGTGGCCTTCGAGGTGGGGTGATCCAGGTACGCCTCGATCACGCGCGCGATATCCGGCGCCACGCGGATCGCCGCGTCGCCGCCGTGCGAGTAGCCCGCGATATCCGCCTTTGCGACCTCAGGTGCCGCAGCACCGCCGCGACGTCGTCGCCGTTTCGCTCGTGACTCATCGGCGTCTTGCGCAACGCCGTGTGGCCGTGGCCCTCGAGCTCGACACCGATCACCTGGCGCTCGCGAGACAAAGGGCCGATCGTCTGCGCCATTGACGTAGTGTCGCCAAAGCCGCCGGCCATCACCACGATCGGCTCACCCTTGCCGTGGATTTAGTTTTGGCTGTTGCAACGTTTCCGCCGCGACTGTCTCGAGTGAGATCGAAACCACCAGCGCATACATTGCGCCCGCGAAAAGCGTTCCAAATCTGGGACAGCGCATGACGGCTCTCCACACATTGCGAGGTACAAGACTCGAAGTTTGTGAATCGAAGTGCTGTTTCGCTGTCGGACTCGGCCGCTTTACAGAGCGAGTGAACAGATAAACTCTACACACACGTTTTATGAAAGGAGCAAGCCTCATGCCGACACGCAATTCGACCCGGATCGTTCCGCATCTCTGGTATGTCAAGGAAGCGAAGGAAGCCGCCCGGTTCTACGTGAAGACATTCCCGAAATCGCGCGTCGACAAAATCTGGTCGCTCAATTCCGGAACGGTGGAAGGCGTCGAGTTCAGGTTGTTCGGTCAACCATTCTTTGCGATGAGCGCTGGCCAGCATCACGACTTCAATGACGCGATCTCGTTCGGCGTGTACTGCCGCAACCAGAAAGAAGTCGATCGCTATTGGAATGCGATCCTGAAGAATGGCGGCAAGGCTGTCGCGTGCGGCTGGATCCACGACAAGTTCGGCGTGCGCTGGCAGATTGTGCCCACCGCGCTCATGGAGATGATGGCTGACCGCGACAAGAAGAAGGCGGCGCGCGTCGCCACGGAAATGCAGAAGCAGGTGAAGTTCGACATCGCGAAGCTCAAGGCCGCGTTCAAGGGTGGCTGAACGGCCACCAGCGGCGTTTGCGCGCCGCGTAGGTTTCGCGCTTGTGTGAATGGCTCCGTGCGGCGAGATCGAGGTCGACCCAGTCCGTGCGTTATCCACATGCCACCGGACAGATGCACGCATGCAAACGTTCCAGCGGGAACACGGCAAGGTCCGCCTGCGGATCGCAGCCGGCGTTCACCGCGTTCGCATACAAGTTATGCAAATCCAGCAGCATCGGCGGATCGAACAGCGTGACATTATTCTCGAGCACGGGCGTAATGCCCGTGAGCCGCTTAATCGGCGCAGCGAGGAAAAGATGCCTCAGTTCCCGACGCTGCAGCGGGCGTGCTCGCGGCGGCCGCCCAATTTCTCGGTTTGATCGCGCTATCTTTCGAGCCGCAATTCGACAAACATCCACGCCCGCTGTGCGGCTGGCGGATCGAGGTTCGCCAGCACGGCGACGACGTGGCCTGACGCCGGAAAAATCCGCAGCACGCCGTTCATTCCAGGTGCTCCGCCGCCGTGGCCGACCGCGCCCCACCCGCCCGGGTAACGAGCGTCTTCGAAGCCGTACGCGTACTGGACGCGACCGCCCGGCATGCTGGTCTTGCCCGTGATCAGCAGCTGCGTGTGTGCAGCATCCAACAATTTGTGGCTCAGGAGCGCCTCGGCGAATTTCACCAGATCGCCCACTGTTGAATAGCCACCGCCCGCAGATGTGCCGCGATAGGGCAACGTATCCGTGTTCGGCAGCCACTCGGTCTTGCCCGGTGAGCGCATGTATCCGATCGAACGGCCCTGGACGTCCTTACTCTCCGGCTCGGAACCGCTTCGCGTCATGCCGGCAGGCTTGAAAATGTTCAGCGCGACGTAGTCGTAGTAACTCATCCCACTCACGCGCTCGATCACTACGCCGAGAAGGTGCATCCCGTAGTTGCTGTATTGCCAACGGCTGCCCGGCTCGAAGAGAAGGTCGCGTTTGCCGTAGAGCGACACGTAGTCGTCCAATGTCCGCAGCTCGAGGCGATGAGCGTCGAATTCAGGTCCGAAGATATCTCCGGTACCTCCAGTGTGCGTGAGCAACTGATGGATGGCGACCTTGGTGGCGACGGCCTGATTCGGGTAGTTTGGCAGGTATTTCCCGAGCGGAGCCGTGAGCTCGATCTTGCCCGCCTGCACGAGCTGCAAGATGGCCGTGCCGGTGAACATCTTGTTCATCGAACCGATTCGAAATCGCGTGTCCGGTGTGTTCGGAACTTTCTTGTCCCGATCCGCCAGTCCGTACGCGCCGCTGAAAAGTGTTCGGCCCTTCTTTTTCATCAGCACCGCGCCCGAAAACCGATCGGCCGCTGATTCCTTCTCTAGCCGGGCGCGCAGGCTCGCAATGAGCTCGGCCTCGCTCAGGCGCGGTACTTCGAAGCCGGGGGGACGAGGCACGAGCCTAAGGTTCATGTTAGTGATGCGGTGCGCGCCGTCGGGCTCGACGGTCACGGTGAACCAGGCAAAGTCGTCCGAATCGCGGCCTTCCACGAAGCCGCTGAGCGAGGTTGCAGTGACCTCCTGTAGCGCGCGAATTTCGATGCTGCCGGCTTGTGCGCGGAAGGCCATCTCCTGTTCCACATCGCGGGACGGCCAAGTGCTCGCCAGAAATGCCGCGACGCGGGATCGATCACCCGTGTTGAAGGCGTCGAGCCAGGCGGAGAAACGCTGATAAGGCACGCTGCCACGCGCCGCTTGCAGTTCGTCCCCACTGAGCGCACGGCCTGCGGGCGTGTTCGGAAGCGTCGCTTGCTGGGAATGCGCCGCGGCGATCGCGAGGAATGCCACAAGCACCGAAGCCGCCTGCCAACAAACTCTAGGTTGGAACATGATGACCTCGTTGTGCCCACGATGCGGATACTAGTGGAATGCGCACCTTGCGGCGGCACTCCCTGCTCGACGATATCGGAAACAAGTGTTGGAGTACCCAAGCTCTCAACTTTGAGCCTGAGAAACACTGCGGAATTGCACGAACTGCAGCGGTAGGCGATCTCTACTTCTGAACGGCACGCGAAAACGAGAGGGTTACAGGGGCGGGTGTCGGCTGAAAAAGCCTCGTGATGGAAAGGCCCTTGAAACGGGCATGGCTAGCCCTATTTTTCGCCGCCGGGCCAACTACGCGACTACGCCAAGGAGGTTCGATGCCACGTCACGAGCAACTGCATTTTCAGCGGCTTCCCCCGGAAGCCCAGCGCGCCACGTTGTGGCGGCTGGCCTGGGGCGGCTTGGCGCCGGAGCAGATTGCAACGCGGATCGGGTGGTCCGCCGAGCAGGTTCGGCAGGCTATGCACGATGAATTGCGCCCCGCGCAGCTCCAGCCGCGGCGGCGACGCGCAGGGTCGCTGGCGACAGCGAACGCGTGAGGCCGGGCGGACGTTCCCGCTGGAACGTCCGCCCACGTTCTCAGTCGATGCTTGCAGCCGATGATTCGGCGGAGATCGTCGCGCTCCGCCGGCTCCTATTGGCCGTACAGCCGCTTTTCGACGTCCGCAAAGCACTTCCGGCCGCGCAGCGCATCCATGCGAGGGTCGAGGCGCATCCAGTTGATGTGCACCGAGCCATCCGTGAGCGCGTGCTCGAGGCGTTCACAAGACTTGTCCAGATCACCCAGCGCCGTGTAGATAGCCGCTTCGTCGTAGGCCACGCCGAACCCCTTGCGGCCATTGCTGGCGATCCGCTCGAGCTCCTGCATCGCGTCCTCACGCAGCCCGAGCTTGATGTAAACGAGCGCGAGCTCGCTTTGGAGCACGCCGATTTCCTTGCGCGCTTCGAGCTGCTGACGCGCGCCCTGCAGGTCGCCCGTCGCCATCAGTGCACGCGCAAGGATGCCGCGCGCCAGGTCGAACCCCGGGTTCGCCTCGACCATCGGCTTCAACAGGTCGATGACTTCCTCGTAGCGGCGGGCATGGACGAGGATGAGCGCGTAGTTCGAGGTGAAGAGCAAGGTCATCGGCTCGAGCTCGCGCGCCCGCCGCATGTCCGCAAGCGCGGCGTCCACGCGACCGAGCTGCCCGTTCCACATCGCGGAGTAATGCCAGAACTGTGCCGGGAGATCACCCGTCGCGCGCGCGCGTTCGAGCTCCGCCGTGGCGGCGGGAAAGTTCTTCTCGTGATCCATGAGTACATGGACCATGAGCACGTGTCCGTCGACGAGATCCGGCTCGAGCGCGATGGCGCGCTCCGCCGCGGCGCGCGCTTTCGGGATCGTCTCGCCCGGCGTTGTCATCTGCCGCATCACGCTGCCTCCGAGCGTGAATCCATAAGCCGCCCACGCGGCCGCGTATTCCGGGTCTTCCTTCAACGCCTCTTCGAGCAGCGCGAGGGCCGAGTCCGTGGGATTCACGTCGCGACGCGAGCGCTCGTGAATCGCTTTCAGGTACAACTCCTGCGCACGCAGGGTCGGAACGTGTCTCAGCTCTCGCGGGGGCCGCGCGCTGTTCGACGACCACCAGAAGATCCCGCCGAGCGCGACGAGCGCGATCGCAAGTAGTGCGAATCCGCGGGCGCGCCGCGGCCCGGTCCCGATGGGCGCTGGCGCTGCCTGCGCCTTGCCCGGCTTCGCCACGAACCGGTATCCCACCTTCGGCAGCGTCTCGATGTAGCGCGGCGTGTCGCCCACGTCGTCGAGCGCCACGCGCAGCTTGCGCATCGCGACGTTGAGACCGTTGTCGAAATCGACAATGCCGGCCGGCCAGAGGATTTTCACCAGCTGTTCACGCGGCACGATCTCGCCGGCGTGGTCGTAGAGTTCCACCAGGATGCGCAGCGGCTGCTGTTGAAGACGGGACGCCCGTCCGTCGCGCGAGATCTCTCCCGAGACGCGATTTACCGTCCAGCCATCGAATTGCAAGTCAGTTTCAGCAGCCACGCGTCCAGATAATAAAGAGTTAAGGCGGAGCCAAGGAGGTTCTAATGGCTTAACCGGCACCCTGCGGCGGAAATTCAACCGCCACAACACAGGGAGCCCACTCATGGTCGCCGTCAACCGCAGCCCGTTCTATCCATGGATCGCCATCGCCCTTTCGCTGGTCATAGTCGCCGGGTTTTCACGGACCTACTACCTGCGATTCCTTTCGGACCTGCCGCCGATGACGGTG
>DASTTJ010000427.1:0-19088 GCA_035760205.1 Steroidobacteraceae bacterium
GATCGAGGTGGTGCCACGTGCTCCAGGGTGCCAACGAGAAAACTTCTCAGGATTCATGGTTCAACAGGCGAGAAGGCGGGATCACGTTCGGCCGCGCGTTCGAAACAGCGCAGCGCATCGTCGAGCCGCCCGGTGTCGAACAGCAGATTGCCAAGCTCGAGGTAGGTTTGTGGCCGCGTCTCATCCAGGAGCAGCGCATTCCGAAGTGCGGTGAATGCGCCGGCTCGATCGCCCAACCTGGCGAGTGCCGCCCCGAGCACATGCCAGGCATCGGCGTCGTTCGAATTGATGCGCAACACGCTAGAACAGCGAGTCACCGCGTCGCGCGCGATCTCACGCTCTCGAGTTACCGGACGCTTCATGCCAACCTCTCGGGATCGCGCAGCGCGCGATTTAAGGTTGGCTGCCTTGGCCTGCGAGCACGTGCTCCGCAGTACCTGGGGTGGCTGACCGGAAAGTAAAATTAGTTAGTCTGTGGTGCTACTTCGTCAGGATGAGCTTGCCACTGCGCGTGACCTGCAACAGGTACCGTTCGGCGGCGTGTTCGATCCAGAGGCGGTGAGCGCCGCCAAGTAGTTCCTTGGTGGACACGCTGCGTTCGGGCGCTGGACGTGCGGCGGCAGGGGGCACGGCTGCAGGAGACGACTCTTCTGTATGCGTGGGGCGCATTCGAGACCTCAAATAAGAACGCTTCTCATTTGCGGACGAGAATAGGACCGGATCGCCTGCAATGCAAGCCTCTGTTAAATCAAAGACTTACGGGGAAGACTCGCCCTGCGCTTTGTCAGAAGGGCTTTACCACCACCAGAACGACTATCGCGATGAGAAGCAGCGCGGGTATCTCGTTGAAGAACCGGTACCAGCGCTCGGAGTGCGAATTGCGGTCGGCCGCGAATTGCTGCAGCAGTGCGAAACACGCGCCGTGGTAGCCAATCAGCACCAGAACCAGGAGCAGCTTCAAATGCATCCATGGCATGAGTAGATAGTCTGGCGCCACGGCGAGCATGGCGGCGCCGAAGACCATCGCGACAACCGCGGCGATGGTCATGATCATGAAAAGCTTGCGCTCCATGACCTTGAAGCGGGTATTGCCCACGTCGTCGTCGATGGAAGTACCCTGTATCTGCGCGTGGTAGACGAACAGGCGCGGCAGATACAGCAATGCCGCGAACCAGCTCACCACTCCGACGATGTGAAAGGCCTTCAGCCAGAGCACGTCGACGCTCCATGAGCAGCAGTCGATGGGGAGGCCGGGTGCAACTCTCGCGTAACCAATGCACTGATCGCCCCGATGTGATCTGGCCGCGCGTTGAGCGCGGAAACGTAGTGATACTTCTCGCCGCCGGCCGCCAGGAACACGTCGCGATTCTCCATGCCAATCTCTTCAAGCGTCTCGAGGCAGTCGGCCGCGAAGCCCGGACAGATGACGCTCACGGATTTCACGCCCCGCTTCGGCATCGCCGCAAGCACTTCGCTGGTGTAGGGCTGAAGCCACTTCGCGCGCCCGAATCGCGACTGGAACGAGACGCTCCACTGTTGCTCGCCAAGCGCCAAGCACTTGGCCAGCAAGCTGGCCGTGCGGTTGCATTGGTCGCGGTACGGGTCACCCAGCGTGACGTAACGCTCGGGCACGCCGTGAAACGACATCAGCAAATGCCCCGTGATGCCGAATTCACGGCGATGATCCTGCACGCTCGCCGCCAGTGCATCGATATACGCGGCATCGTTGTGGTAGTTCGAGACAAAGCGCAGCGCGGGCACGTGGCGCTGGGCACCCAGTGCGGCGCTGACCTGGTCGAAAACGGCGCCGGTCGACGCGCCGCAGTACTGCGGGAACATCGGAATGACGAGAATGCCTTCGGCGCCGGATTCGCGCAGCGAAGCGATGGCATCGGACACCCTCGCGCCACCGGTGTAAAGCATGCCCAACGCTACGGGTATACCGTGCGTGCACAGCGATTCCTCGAGTCCCCGTCGCAGCGCTTCACTCTGGATCGCCAGTGGCGACCCTTCTGGCGTCCAGATGGCTGCGTATTTCTTGGCGCTGGCGCGCGGCCTGATGCGCAGAATGATTCCATGAAGAATCGGCAGCCACAACAGGCGCGTCAGTTCGACCACCCGTGGATCGCCTAACAGTCCAGCGAGGAAAGCGCGAACGTCGCGCGTGGCGAGTGACGCCGGCGTACCGGAGTTGACCAGCAATACACCCCATTTCATGACGTTGTTCTCACGACCGGGGACTCATGAAACCCAGTCGCGCGGCTTCAGATAGTCGGCAAGAGCCGCCTCGGGCGATCCGGGTGCCGGACGATAGTCATAGCGCCACTCCGCGCGCGGCGGCATCGACATCAGCAGGGATTCGGTGCGCGCCTGCGATTGCAGCCCGAAGCGCGTGCCGCGGTCGAACGCAAGGTTGAACTCCACGTAACGCCCGCGTCGCAGGCGCTGGAACTCCTGTTCGCGTGTCCCAAAGGGGGTGGCAGCCCGCAGTCGGACAATCTTCGTGTAGGTGTCCAGATAGGCGTCGCCGATGCGGCGAATGAGCGCGAAGCAGTGCGCAAAACTGCCGCCGATCTCGGCGGTAGTGTCATTCAGATCGTCGGCGAACAACCCGCCAATGCCACGCGTTTCGCCACGATGAGGTAGATAGAAGTACTGGTCGCAGGACTGCTTGAGCAACGGGTAGGCACGGGGCCCGGCCGGAATGCAGGCGGCGAGTGCCGCCTCGTGCCAGGCGCGCGCGTCTTCGTCAAAGGGATACACGGGCGTCAGGTCGAATCCACCGCCAAACCACCAGACTTCACCGCCACGTGCGGTGAACAGACGAACGTTGGCGTGCGACGTCGGCGCATACGGATTGGCGGGATGCACCACGCAGCTCGTGCCCATGGCGCGAAAAGGCTGCCCCGCAAGGTCGGTGTGCCGCTCACTTGCCGCCGCAGGCAGGCGCGCTCCGCTGACGTCGCTGAAAGCCACGCCGGCGCGATCAAAGGTGGCACCGTTCTCGATGACGGTCAGGCGGCCGCTGCCGCTCAGTACATCGCCCGCAGGGCGCTGCCATTCGTCGCGTCTCTGTTCGGAGGCCGTGTCGAGAGCCCTCCATGCGTCACTCAGCCGGGTATGCAGCTCGAGGAAATAGTCGCGCGCTGACTGGATATCTTCCGCACCGATCACGGCTCGCTCCGGAACAGATAGCCGCGCCCGCGCAGCGTGACGATGTGCACGGGGTTCTCCGGGTCGGGCTCGAACAGCTTGCGCAGCCGCAGGATGAAATTGTCCACGGTCCGGTCGGTCGGAAACTGGTCCATGCCCCAGACCTCTTCGAGAAGGTCGGTGCGCGTCAATGCTCGATTTTCGTTCGCCGAGAAGACTTCCATGAGCCGCAGCTCCTTGTCGGAAAGCGACACCTCACCTTCGTTGGTAAAGGCCTGGCCCGTGTCGAACCGGACCCAGAAGCCCGCGAACGCCAGACGCGGTGGCGCGGTGGCCGGGCGGCCGCTGGCGCGCCGCAACAGTGCCCGGACGCGTGCCAGCAGTTCGTTCACGTCGAAGGGCTTGGGTAGATAGTCGTCGGCGCCCGCATCGAGCCCGCGCACCTTGGAGGTCGTATCGCTGCGCGCGGTGAGCATCAGGATGGGCGCGTTGATGCCGAGGTCGCGCGCGTAGCGAGTCAGCGCGAATCCGTCACCGCCAGGAAGCATCACATCGAGGATGGCGAGCTGAAAATCCCCGCCCGCCAGCAGCTGCCGGCCATCGGAGAAGTTTTCCGCGGTCACGATCTCGTAGCCGGCGTGACGCAGGTTGACGGCCACCAGCTCGCGAACCAGGCGTTCGTCTTCGACAATGGCGATGCGCTCAGCCATTACCCACGCCCTCGTCCGACTCGGGCACCGTCGACTGCGGCGCCAGGGTCAGCGTCACAGTGAATACCGCGCCCTTGCCCGGACCCGCGCTGCGCGCAGCGACGTCGCCGCCCATGCGGCGCGCGAGCTGTCGCGCGATGGCGAGACCGAGGCCCGCGCCGTGTGTGACGCCTTCGCCACTGCCCCGGTTGTGCAGGTCGAACAGCTTCTCCGCGGTGGCGGGTTCGAAGCCACGCCCCTGGTCGCTGATGTCGAGGCGCCAGCGACCATCGCTCACTTCCGCTGCGATGCGCACGCCGTCGCCGCCATACTTGTTTGCATTGTCGAGCAGATTTTCGAGGATTACGCGCAATCCGTCACGGTCGCCCAGCACCTGTACGGGGTCGATCGCGGCAACTTCGACAGCAGCACCGCTCGAGGTGCGAGCGCGATGCGCGACAAGATCGCTGATGAATCGCGCCACGTCGATACGCTGCGCACCCTCGCCCGGTCCGCGCGACATGGCGCGCTGATACGCAAGGATGGTCTCCGCCAGATGCTCCAGACGATCACACTCTATCTGCCCGAGCTGGATCAGCTCGGCGCGCTGCGCCTCTGGAATGCTGCCGAGCGCGAGACTTTGCAACAACCCTTTTACGCCGGCCACCGGCGTCTTGAATTCGTGGCTGGTGAACTGAAGCAGCTTTTCCATGTCTTCACGTTGCTGCTTGCGACGCTGGGCCAGCAGGAACAGCACCACCAGGCTGCCCGACAGCATCAACGCGAGCAGCGTGGACTCGCCCACGAGCATTACCTGTCGGCGTTCATGACGTTCGGCAATCTCGATTTGGCGGCCTGCCACTTGTTGAGTTGTCAGTCCCTGCTCGCGCACGAGCACCGCGCGCTCGAGAGCAAAGTTGCTGTTCATTTCGCCGCGCAACAGAATGGTCCACCAGAACACCAGCGAGGAAGTTGCCAGAAGCGTCACTCCGAGCGCGATCAGCTCGGCGCGTTCTGCAAGCCACAGTCGAAACGGTGAGCGCATCAGGCGTGTTCCACTAACGGGGGTCGCTCGTAGCGAGCACGTCCAGTAGTTTATCCACATCGCCCGTGCTGTGAGCTGCCGAGAGAAAACAGACTTCGTAAGCCGACGGCGGCAGATAGACACCACGCGAGAGCCAGCCGCGATAGCGACGGTGATATTCGTCGACGGCGTTCGGGGTGATCGACGATGCGGCGACTGGCAGCGCCGCCGATGCATCGAAGTATGGCCAGACAATGGGACCCACACGCGGCAGCTTCGCCTGGTTCTTGAGGGCGTGCCTCGCAAAGGCGGCGTCCAGGTGTCTGCCTAACATATCGATGTGCCGGTAGGCGCCGCCTTCGGCGAGTTCCGCCAGCGTCGCAATGCCAGCCGCCAGGCACACCGGATTTCCCGCCATGGTGCCCGCCTGATACACCGGCCCCAACGGAGCGAGTTGCGCCAGCAGCTCACGCCGCCCGAGCACCGCGGCCACCGGCATTCCGCCGCCGACGATCTTGCCCAGCGTGGTGAGGTCCGGCTCGAGGCCTAACAACTTGTCGTAACCGTGATAGCCGAATCGGAATCCGGTGATGACCTCGTCGAAAATCAGGACGGTGCCGTTTTCGCTGGTGAGTTCGCGCAAGCGAAGCAGGTATTCGCGCGACTGCTGCAGCAGGCCGTTGTTGGCCGGCAGCGGTTCGATGATGGCTGCGGCGATCTCCTTGCCCTGCTCCTTGAATGCCTGTTCGAGCGCGCCCAAGTCGCCTAGTGGAATGACGAGCGTGTCGGCGGCCACCTGGGCGGGCACACCCGCGCTGTCGGCGAGGCCCTGTGTGATGACTCCGCTGCCCGCCTTCACCATGAGCGAATCGACGTGTCCGTGGTAGCAGCCATCGAACTTGAGAATGCGCCGACGGCCGTTGGACGCGCGGGCAATGCGCACGGCCGTGGCAACGGCCTCGGTGCCACTGACCACGAATCGCACCAGCTTTGCGTACGGATACGCGGCGAGCACCCGTTCCGCGAGTTCGCCTTCGGCGCGATGCGCGGTGCCGAAGGTGAGTCCGTCCGCTGCAGCGCGCTGGACTGCGTCGACCACCCGCGGGTGTGCGTGCCCGAGAATCAGCGGGCCCCAGGCCATGCAGAAATCCAGAAAGCGATTGCCGTCTTCGTCGGTGACGTGCGCGCCCTTGGCGTCCTTGAAGAATACCGGCGTGCCGCCGACCTTGCGGAAGGCGCGGACCGGGCTCGAAACGCCCGCCGGAATCAGCGCCTCAGCGCGCGAGTAGAGGGCGGCGGAGCGAGTGAGTGGGAGATTCTGAAGCGTCGATGAGCTGGCAGCCGGCGACGGCTCCGCGGATGAATTGGTCACGTTCCGATTCCTCTAATTCTCGTGGAAGGTCGATACTGTGCGCGGCCCAGCCGTGCTCGGTGGCAATTCCCAGGTACGCGCGCTGGCCAGCGACGTGACATCCGAAGGGCGTCGAACAGCCACCTTCGATCACGCGCAGGAAATTCCGCTCCCAGCGCGTCGCCGCGACGCAGTCGGCGTCGGCGAGCAAGCCGATCTGGGCTTCGATTTCCCGGTCGCCGGATCGGCATTGCGCCGCCAGCGCTCCCTGCCCCGGCGCGGGTATCCACCACTCGGGTGGCAGCTCGACCACCGCGAAAGGCGACAGATCGAGTTCAAGTCGCGTGAGACCAGCAGCCGCAAGCACTATCGCATCGACCGCTTGTCCTTCCGCGAGCCTGCGCAAACGCGTGGGCACATTTCCGCGCAGCGGAACCGACATGGCCTGCGGCGCGAATTGGCCTAACAAGGCGCTGCGGCGAAGTGACGAAGCGCCGACGCGGGTGCCGGCCCGCAGCGGCAACAGGCCATCGCCACGCTCCGCATAGAATTCGCGACGCACCAGCAGCCAGTCGGCAGGCGTGGCGCGTGGCAGGATCGTCCGATTCGAGAGACCTTCGGGCTCGGCGGTGGGCAGATCCTTGAGCGAATGCACGACGAGATCGATGCGTCGATCGAGCAACGCGAGCTCGAGTTCGCGGGTGAAGAAGCCCTTCTCCATCTTGCCGACGAGCAACGGCGACTGATCGAGGTCACCGCGCGTGGCGATCACCGTGATGTCCGTTTGCCACGCGGGCGCGGGCGCGGCGGCGCGCAGGGATGCGAGAACCGTGCGTGATTGCCACAGCGCGAGATCGCTGCCCCGGCTACCGATGTTCTTTGGGCTCATTGCGCGTCGCGCCTCGCCGCCGAGATGAACTGATGCAGCACCGCGTTGACCTCCGAAGTCAGCTTGCGCACGCGCTGCGGCGGCATTCCCTCGAGCAAGGCGGGTAGTTTGTTTTGCATGAATTCGGTTCGCATGGCAGTCATCGCCGCCAGTGTGTCGCTCGGCGGTGGCGCCAACAATGTCTGGCAGATCTTCTCAGCGACACCGGCGCACTCCATTTCGAGCGCTGCGAACTCCGCTTCCGGCAACACCGCGCCGTTGCCATCCAGCAGTTCATCGAGCGCGGTGAGCTGCCAGCCGGGCGCGGACAAGAGCTGAAGCGGGCTGCCGAGGTCGAATACCCGCGGAGAATCGCTGCGTTCAGGCAAATGCAGCCAGCCTGCGGGAGCGCCGGAACAGACGATGACATTCGCCGCGCGGTGCACGCAGGACTCGAACGCGCGCATGCTGGCGCGATTGAAACTCTCGACCGCCATGAACCCCGCATCGGCGAGTGCGCGCAGCATCGCCTGGCCGATTTCGCCGAGGCCGAAGACCGCGACTGTTTCGTTGCGCGGCACTGCAGCCAGCCTCTGAACCACCAACGCCTGTACCCCACCGGTGCGGCCCTGCGGAAGGATTCGCCGGGCGCGATTCAACAAATCGCCAATTCCGCGCCATGCCACATGCAGGCTGCGACACACGGTTCCCGCCTCGTGCGCGCGCTCGAAGGCGCGGAGCACCTGGCGCCCGATGGCATGTTCCCCCTGCGCGACCGAATCGAGACCGGCGGCCACGCGCAGCAGGCCACCCACTGCCGCGGCGCCGTGCCGCACGCGCGGCCGAACGTGATCGGGATTCTCCGCCGCGCCAATGAGTGCGGCGCTGAACAGTTCCGCGGCCCAGGAAGGACGTTCGGACGCCAGCAGCCACTCGACGCGCGCGCAACTTTCGATGCGCACCACACCCGTGATCTCACCGGCGTCGAGCAGTTGCCGCGCGGGTCCGGTCGTTTCCGAATCGAATGCGGCGAGCGCGGCGCGCACCGCCGAGGGCGCCTCGCGATAACTCATACCGACGAGAGCCAGCGGGATCATGGCGGTGTCAGTTGAATTCCACGGCGGTCTCCACCAGCGCCGCCACTGTCTCGGGCGGTGTACCGGGCAGGATGCCGTGACCGAGGTTGAGGATGCAGCTGCGACCGCCCGTCGTCCTCTTCATTGTCTCGAGCAAATCGCGAGTGCGCGCGCGAATGACATCGGCGCTGCCTAACAACAACACCGGATCGATGTTTCCCTGCAGCAGGTGCTTGGGGTACATGTCGCGCGCCACCTGCCATTCGGTGCGCCAGTCGAGCGAGAAGCCTGTGACACCGCTTTCGCCGAGTAATGGCAGCAGATGGTGTCCGCCGCGCACGAACAACAGCGTGGGAACGTTGCGAGCATTGAGTTTCGCGGTGATGCGCTGCAGGGCCGGAAGCGCGAATTCGCGGTATTCGTCGGGAGCCAGCAAACCACCCCACGAATCGAACAACTGAACCGCGTCGGCGCCGGCATCGACCTGAGCGAGAAGCAACCCCGAAACGACATCGGCAATCGTATTCAAGGCGCGCTTCGCCAGCACCGGATCGCGATGCAAGAGGGTGCGAGCCTCGCGGAAATCGTCGCTGCCGCCGCCTTCGACGCAGTAGGCAAACAACGTGAACGGTGCGCCGGCGAAGCCGAGGATGCCGTAGCGGTCCTTCAACGTTTCCTTGAGATGGGCCACAGCGCGCGGCAGGTAGGCGATGCGATCGAGGACGCCATCGAGTTGCCAGGCGTCGTAGTCGGCGCCGCCTCGCAAAGGCTTGGCGATGCGCGGACCTTCACCCGGACCGAAAGTGACGCCCAGGCCCATGGCGAGCGGCACCACGAGAATGTCCGAGAACACGATGGCGGCGTCGAGTTTGTAGCGGTCGAGGGGCTCGAGCGCGGCGCGGGTAGACAGCTCCGGGTTCTGGCAAACATCCCAAAAACTGTGCTCGGCACGAAGTGCGCGATAACCCGGAAGGTAGCGCCCGGCCTGGCGCATCAACCACACCGGAGGCCGGTCGAGCGCATCGCCGCGCAGCGCCGCCAGAAATCGCTCACGCGAATGCATCGTGGATAAACTCCATTGAAATCAACTAAAAGCGTACGGCGGACGCGCGCACCAACTGTCACAGCTGTGTCACGCCGGAAGCGGCCGCAAGGCCTGGGGGCTAACATTCGAGACGGAGTTCGCGTTGCCATACACCTGGATTGTCACGAAGTCGCAGCCACACGCCGACAGCCTGGTCATCCAGCTGCGTCGGCAGGGCTTCCGCGCGCTTGCGATTTCCTGCATCGAACACCAGTGGCGCGACTGGCCCGAGTTGCGGCGCATCGGCGCCGCCGGCGATGCGGTCTTGTTCGTGACCAGCCGTGCGGCGGCCGCCCGAATCGACGTGCCGCAGGGCATCATCGTGGCCGCAATCGCTCCGACGACTTCGGCAACGCTCGAGGCGCGCGGCATCCGCGTGCGTCTTTCCGCGCCCGGCGGCGTGCGTGAGCTCGCCCAGGCGGTGAACGATTCAGCCGTCATCCCGGCCGGCGCCGAGGTGTTCTATCCCACGAGTGATGCGGCCCTGCGCCAGCCCGAACACCTGGCCGCGGTGGTAACGCTGTCGCAGCGCCTGCGGGTGCACACGCAAGCGGTGTATTCGACGGTGGCGCCCGACAATCTCGCGCAGGAACTGACCACATTGCGGGCGCCTGACTCCCCTGCAGCGCCGCCGCTCGGCTTCTGCTTCTGGAGTCCGTCCAGCGTCGAAAATTTTGCCGGCGCACGCGGTTTCGATCTGGCGCCTGGGCCCGTCGTGCTGGTAGGCGGCTCGACAATTCGATGTTGGCGGGAAACCGCGCCGCCGGCATGGCGACGCGCGTACCAGCACGACGCCGACACTCCGCTCGAATGGTCGCTGCGCTTTCTCGAACGCGACCCTGCCGCCGACTTTAGTTAGATCGAACCGGGTTTGCGCATCATCTTGCGGATGTCAGCGAGATGCATTTCTTCCGCCGCGATCTGGTCGCGCGCGTATTCCTCGAGCAACACGCTCTTGCCGGCGGTCAGGCGCAGCAGCACGTGGTACTCGTCGAGTCCCTGCTTCTCGTGTTCGTAGGCTTCCTTGAGAATTTCGTTGACGTCGTGCTTGTGCGTCTCGAGCAGCGATCCGATGCTGAGGGACGGGTGCCCGCCGAAAGCGGTGATGTGCTCGCCGGCCAACACGGCGTGCGCATTCGATTCATTCGACTGATCACGCAACCACGCGACGATGGGTATGCGGTTATGGCCGAAAATCATGAAACTGTAGTGCATGTAGCGCACCACGCCGGCAAGCTCGAGCTCGAGGATGCGGTTCAGGCTCGCGAGAACTTGTTTGGTGAGCTCGCCTTCGAGCGGTGAGTCGGTCATGGCGCGTTCCTTTTGCAGGTTCATCGTTACTTGGGCGTGCATCCTAGTGCAGCTGCCTGCCCTTGTCAGACATGCGAATGCCAATGCGAATGACTCGCATCCATCCTTCCGCGCGCCACCTCTAGCTACCGGATCAGCAGTGATTGCGACGCGAATCGTGCATATTCGCTCACCGAACGCCGCCGGCGTGTTACGCGAGAGGACGACCATGCGAGTGATTTTCCAGGCTGCGTCGTGGGGATTGGTCGCCCTCCTAGGCAGCGCCAACGCCCATTCGGCAGAACCCACGGGGCCAACGCCGCCACTCGAGTGGATAGAGCCGGCCACCGGTCACCGTGTGATCCGTTTGTCGACCGAGGTCGGAACGCGCTCGATGTACTTCCACCAAAACAGCATTACGCCCGACGGTCGATACGTGATCGCCGAAGGCACCGCGGGCATCGTCGCCATCGAGATCGCAACGCGCAAAAACCAGTTGATCGTCCCGGGCAAAGTGCGCGCGCTGTTCGTCGGCCGAAAATCCGGGCTGGTGTATTTCTCGCAGAGCGCTAGCGCCAGCGATTCGGAGCAGCGCACGCCGACCACGATCTACACGGTGCCGGCGAACGGTGGAACACCGCGACGCATCGCACAGATCGAGCGCGGCTTCATAGGCTCGGTCAATGCCGACGAAACCCTGCTGCTGGGCGTATACGCGGAGCGCGCCTACCAGCTCGAGCAGGGCCCGCGCGACCCGCGGTTCGATGCCAACTATGCGGCGACTGGCAAGGACGGCAAACCCCTGTCGTTCGCCGAGGCCAAGGAAGTCCGCCTCTTGCAGCGCGAGCAGGCGCGCATTCCGATGGTCATGTTCACCGTGAATACCGCCACCGGAAAACAGGAGATCATTCATCGTTCAACCGACTGGCTGAATCACCTGCAGTTCTCGCCCACGGATCCACTGGAGCTGATGTTCTGCCACGAAGGCCCGTGGCATCGCGTCGATCGCATATGGGCGATGAAACTCGGCGGCACGCCACGGCTGGTTCATCGCCGCACCATGAACATGGAAATCGCCGGCCATGAGTTCTTCGACGTCGATGGCAAGACCATCTGGTACGACCTGCAAACGCCGCGCGGTGAGGTGTTCTGGCTGGCCTCAGCCGCTGCCGACGGAACGCGCCGCTGGTTTCAAGTCGAGCGGGACCATTGGTCCGTACATTTCCAGATTTCTCCGGACGGCAAGCGATTTGCCGGCGATGGAGGCGACGAGGAGATGGTTGCCCATGCCAAGGACGGCAAATGGCTGTACCTGTTTACGCCGCAGACGATCCCGGATGTCGCGGGAATTTCAGCGCCGAATGCCGACGACCTCGTGCATCCAGGAACGCTGCGCGCCGAGCGTCTGGTCGACATGAAGAAACACGACTACCGCCTCGAGCCCAATATCATCTTCACGCCTGATGGGCGGTGGCTGATTTTCCGCTCGAACATGCATGGCGACGTGCACACGTACATGGTGGAGCTGACGAAGGCAGCGCCCTAACGTTCTTCCAATCGGTGCCGCCAGTTAGCCTGGTATTCGAGCAGCCCCGGGAGCCGCAGCGGCGCCACGGATTGCAACGCGCCCGCCGCGGGTGAAGGCACACGCGCCAGGTGTGCGGCGACGCGTGTGCCGCCGCCTTCCGGGTACGTGCGCACGGTGCCCACGGGCACGCACGCGGCTAGCAACCTGGCGAATAGCGGATTGCGGGCCAGCGGACCGTCGACGAAGATTTCGCCGGCTGCGCCCAACGATTCGATCAGCAAGCCGGTCATCAATGCCGAATAAAGCGTAGCCAGCGCGGCGCGCTGCGTACCGTGCAGCGTATCGACGCCTTCTAGCTGCCCTCGCCGGCCCGAATAGGGTCCAGCGCTCGCAAACGAAGGCAGCGCGATCGACCCGAGTGACAACACTTCGATCACGGCGTCCACCGTGGGCTCGTCACCGCTCTGCGCAATGACTTCGTATTCCCGGCCACCCATGTACCGCGCGGTGGCCACTGGGGCGCCGAAAGCATTGACGTTGGCGAGCATGTCGCGCTCTTCGCGCAAGCGCCGAAGGTCACCACGATTTGCCATCACGATCGTCCAGGTGCCGCTCGAAACCACGGTAAACGCCTCGCGTTCGCGATCCATCAGAAAGCGCAGGTACGAAGCATTGGAATCGTGGATGCCGCAGGCCACTTCACAGGTCGCGCTCAAACCCGTCGCTGCAGCGACGCTGGGCCGGATGCCCCCGAGTCGGGCATTCGCCGGATGTTGCGGGGGCATCAAGCGCGCCCAGCCCTGCTTTCGCGCCAGTGTGGAATAGGCGTGCTCGTGCGGGCGCCACAAGTCCGTGTGAGTGCCGAGCGAGGTGACTTCCGCGGCCATGGTCCCCGACAGGCGCCACGCCCAGAACTGTGGATAGAGCAGCAGATGCGAAACCCGTTGAAACATCTCGGAACGGCGCGTCTGCAGATAGAAAAGCTGGCGGCCTAGATTGAGCCCCTGCGGGAGATTAGGCGAAAAAGTCAGCGAGTAGTTGTCGCGCAGCGGCACGTATTCCGCGCTCACCTCATCGAAACAAGGATCTTCGTAGTCGGGCGACGCCAACACCTCGCCTGCGTGATCAACCAGCACAGCCGCTGCGCCATGCGCTATGGGAACGATGACGGCAATCCGTTCACGATGAGGTGCGGCGCGCAGCGTTTCGAGCAGCCAGGCTTCGATGGCGAGGACATCGAGTTCGCGGCCGGCCGAACCCTGCACCAAGTTGTTAGCCCGGCGCGCGCTCCAGATTTCCTGGCCAAGTGCAGGGTCGATCAGCGCCAGCTTGGCGTTGGTCTTGCCCACGTCGAATACCGCAATGAGCGGGGTCATCGCCGATTCTCCCTGGAGCGGTTCACCAGGGCCGGCACCGCGACCACCAGGATGAGCAGCGTGCCCGTGAAGATCGACATCACGATGCCGGGGATGTTCATGAGCCCTAGGCCGAAGGTCACCAGTCCGAAAACCACTGCGGCGAGCACCACACCCGGGATGCTGCCCTTGCCGCCCCAAACCGACACTCCACCGAGTATGACCATGCTGATGATCTCGAGCTCCCAGCCTTGCGCGATCGACGGACGCGTCGACCCCAGGCGGGAGGTCAGCAGGACCGCGGCCAGCCCGCTGAACAGGCCCGTGAGTGCGAACAGGGCGAATCGATAGCGATTCACAGCGACTCCCGCAAACCGGCTGGCCACTGGATTCGCACCGATGGCGAATATGGTCCGGCCCCAACGCGTGCGATGCAGAAACACACCGAACGATATTGCGAAAACCGCGAACAACGCCAGTTCGATGGAGATGGGCCCGAGGAGATATCCCTGGCCGAAGACCGCAAATGTTTCCGGGTAATCCTTGAGGACCCGATCCCCGAGTACCGCGTACGCCGCGCCCCGGAACAAAGTCATGGTGCCGATGGTGGCGACGATGGAAGGCACGCGGCCGATGGTGACCAGTGCACCGTTGATGCAGCCGGCCAGAAATCCGGTGCCGAGGCCCACCGTGGCAATGCCCGCGGTATCCAGGCCATTCGCCGATGCCAGCCCCATGGCCACCGATGCGAGCGCAATGATGGCGGCCACCGAGATGTCGATCTCGCCGGCGATGATGAGCATCGCCAGTGGCAGCGCAACAATGGCTCTCTCGGTGAAATTGAAAGTGGCATCCGACAGCGTGTCGACGCTCAGAAAATACGGCGAGAGGGCCGAGAACAGGATGAACTCGAACACCAGCACCACGGCGAGCATCGATTCCCAGCGCAGGAGATTCGCGGGCTTCACGTACGCACCTCGAGGATGGTGCGCTTGACCTCGCGCTGCCGCGCACTCAACAGCACGGCCACGAGAATGACCACGCCATTGATGAACATCTGCCAGAAGGCGGAAATGCCTACGAGCGGAAGGCTGCTGCGGATGATGCCAATGAACAGACACCCCAGCACCACGCCCACCGCCGAACCGACACCGCCGGCGATCGCCACACCGCCGATAAGGCAGGCGGCAATCACTGAAAGCTCGAACCCCAGCGCGATGTCGGTGTACGCCACCGCAAAACGTGCCACCCACAGATAACCACAGAGGCCGGCGAGCGCGCCGCAGATCGTGTACGCGATGAACTGCATGCGGCCCGCATCGATGCCGGAATAGTTAGCCGCATCGGGATTGCCGCCCGCCGCGTAGAGGTCGCGCGCCAGGCGCGAGCGGCGCAAGCCAAACACGAACACCGCGGCGACGGCGAGCGCCAGCCAGGAGAGCAGCGTGAGCCCGAGGAATTCGCTGCGCGGAAACGCCAGAAAACCCCGTGACATCTCGTTCTCGTTTACCCATGCGCCCTTGGACAGCAGGTAGATGGCGCCGCGATAGATCGACATGGTGCCCAGCGTCACCACGATCGGTGGCAACCGCAGCTTCCAGACCAGCAGGCCGTTGAACGCGCCTAACAAGGCGCCGGAAGCCAGCGTGAGCGCCAGCACCGGACCCACGCCCATGCCGGGCCAGGTCCGATCGAGCACGGCAGCGATCATGCCGCAGAGCGCGAGATTCGCCGCGATCGAAAGATCGATGCCGCGCACCAGTATGACCAGCATCTGGCCCAGGGCCAGCAGGATGAGGATCGCGGTATCGTCGAGCAGGCCGGCGAGATTGCGCGGCGCCGCAAATCCGGGAAACGCGATCGTCACGGCGATGAACAGCGCCAGCGTGAGCGCCGCGAAAGCCAGGTCGCGGCGATGCGAACTCATGCGTGACTCGCGGCGCGCAGCAGTTTTTCGCTGGTTGCTTGTTCACGAGTGAACTCGCCGCGCAGGCGGCCACGCCGCATTACCAACACGCGATCCGACATTCCGAGAATTTCCGGCAGGTCGGAGGAGATCATCAGCACACCGCCGCCATCGCGCGCGAATTCACTGGTCACGGCATGCACCGCCGCCTTCGCGCCCACATCGATGCCCTTGGTCGGCTCATCGAGAATCAGCAGGCGCGGGCGCCGCGCCAGCCACTTGGCGATCACGACCTTCTGTTGATTGCCGCCGGAGAGATTTTGAACGGGCTGCGCAGGTCCCTGCGCCTTGATCGCCAGCCGGTCGATCCACTGTCGCGCGAGCTGTGCTTCGTCGCGCGAGCGGCACCAGCCGTGCGGCGCGAGCGCCGCAAGATTCGGCAACGCAATGTTTGCGGCCACCGAAAATGGCAGGATGCTGCCCTGAGTCTGCCGGTCTTCCGGCACGAGCGCGATGTCCCCGTCCATCGTGACCTTTCCGGAATCGGCCTCATTGATGCCGAACAGCACCTGCGCAAGCTCGGTTCTGCCCGCGCCCACGAGACCATAGATGCCGAGAATTTCGCCGCTGCGCAGCGCAAACGAAATGTCTTCGAACTCGCCCGCGCGGCTCAGGCGGTCGACGCGCAGCCGCTCGGGCCCGGGCGTCGTTTCGATCTTCGGGAACAGTTGCTCGACGGGCCGGCCGACCATGAGCCGGATGAGCTCATCCCCCGTCACCTCGTTTACCTTTCCCGCGCTGACCGAGACACCGTCGCGAAACACGGCGTAGCGATCCGCGAGTTCGAAGATCTCTTCGAACTTGTGGCTGATGAACAGCAATGCGCAGCCGGCGTCGCGCAGCTTGTGCACGATACGGAACAGCTCGGCGCACTCGCGCTGCGACAGTGAGGCGGTCGGCTCATCGAAAATGAGCACCCGCGATTCATGAGCCAGCGCGCGCGCAATCTGCATCACGTGTTTCTGCGCGATGCTCAGACGGCCGGCCGGCATGTCGGCGTCAAAATCCGCGTCGAGATCGCGCAACACCGCGGTGGCCTGCGCCCGCATTGCGCTTAAGTTCACCAGCCCCCGGCGCGCTGGCTGGCAGTTCACGAACAAGTTCTCCGCGACAGAAAGATTGTCGAATGCCAGGCATTCCTGGTGGACCACGCCGATCCCCATGGCACGCGAAGCCTGCGGGTCGCCGATGCGCACGGCATTGCCGTCGATTCGGATCTCTCCGGCGTCGGGCTGATAGACACCCGACAGGATCTTCACCAGCGTGGATTTTCCGGCGCCGTTCTCGCCGATGAGAGCGGTGACCGCCCCACGAGGCAGATCGAGGTTTGCGCTCTCCAACGCCCGCACGCCACCGAATGACTTTCGGATTCCGGTCAGCGTCAATAAAGAAGAGTCCACGAATCGGCAGGCCGTCAGAAGATATTCGCGAATTCCGCCACATTGCTGGCGTCATAGATGAAAGGCTTGCTCATCGCCCCGATGCCGTCGGTTGCGAAGACGACTTCGCCCATGCGGCCGATGGACACCGGCTTCGCCGCATCCGCGCCGCGCGCAAGCCGCACGGCAATCTGCGTCGTCGCATACCCCAGGTCGATCGGATTCCAGATCGCGAACTTCGGAACGACGCCTTTCTCCACGTAGCCGGCCAGCTCCGAGGGGAGACCCAGGCCCGTGACTTTGACTTTGCCCGTGAGGCCTTGATCCTCGACGGCTCGCGCGGATGCCACGATGCCGACAGAGCTGATGCTGACCAGCACCGCCAGATCCGGGTGCTGCTTGAGCAATGCCACGGCCTCGCGGTACGACTTGTCGGACACGTCGTCACCGTAGACGACGCCCACGAGCTCGAGCCCCGCGTGCTGCGGCAACACCTTGCGCATTTCCGCAAGCCAGGAATTCTGATTGGTGGAAGTCGGTGTGGCCGATACCACGGCGAACTTGCCCTTACCCCCGCCATCACCTCGTGGCGCGAGCTCGGCCGTCAGCGCCACGACGGTTTCGCCGATGAGCTGATCCGAAGATGGCGCGAGATGGGCAACCCGGCCCTCGGGCGCGACTCCGGAATCGTACGAAACCACTTTTATGCCACGCGCGAGAGCACGCTTGAGGGTCGGCACGAGCGCATCAGGATCGTTTGCCGAAATCGCGATCGCATCCACGCGCTGCGCGATCAGTGAATTGAGGACTTCGATCTGTCCTTCCGCGGTCGGGGTGGTCGGGCCATTGAAGATCACTTCGGCATCGAGCTCGGCGGCAGCTTCGTTGGCGCCCTTGTGGACCGCGTCGAAGAAGCCGTTGCCCAATGACTTGGCGACCACGCCCACGCGCGTGCGCGCGGCCTGTTCGGGTTCGCTCTTGCCACACCCGGAAAAAGCCACGACCAGCAGGCATACACCCGCGAAAAAAATGCGATTCAAATTGACCCCCGGGGCCCGCGCTCAGGCGAGCTTTTTCAGTTCGTCTTCTTCAGTCACTTTCGCGACGATCACCTTGATGCCGGCGCTGCGGAAATCCTCGAGCTCTTCGGGCTTGGCGCCATCGTCTGTGACGATGGTGTTGATGCGATCGAGACCGGCCACGATCATCGCGGACTTGCGGCGCAACTTCGAACTGTCGGCCATCACGATCACGTGTTCCGAACGCTTCAGTAGTTTGGTCTGCGCCTGCACGATGAGCGGATCGGCTTCCATCATGCCAAAGCGGTTCAGTCCGTAACATCCGACGAAGAGCTTGTTGCCCCAGAAGCTTTCGATGGTGTCGTTCTCGAACGGGCTGAGCACGATGTTCTGTTCGCGGAAGATCGTGCCGCCCGGCAGAGTGATCCGGTTGCGGCTGGTCGCGAACAGTTTCGCGGCAATCGGAAACGAGTTGGTGAGGATGTCGAGGTCCGAATTCTCGAGGAACTCCACCAGCGCGAAAGTGGTGGTGCCGCCGTTGATGATGATGCTTTCACCCGGAACGATGAGCTCAGCCGCAGCGCGGGCGATCGCCCGCTTCTGGGGCACGCTTACGTCCTGGCTCATGGCGAATGGCATGCCGACCAGGTGAGGCTGGTGCCGCGGACGTACCGCCTCTGCGCCGCCGCGGATTCGCTTGACCTCGCCCTTCTCGGCAAGCGCATTGATGTCGCGACGAATCGTGGCCTCGGACGCTCCGAGCAGATCGAGCAAATCGCCGACGCTCACGATGGATCGCTCATCGACGAGCTTCAAAATCAGGTTGTGGCGCTCTTTTTCCAGCATGGGATCACCTTCGACCTTAGACGTGATCGATTATGAACGTGATTGATTGTATATGACGGCTTCGTGTGTTAAACAGCCTCACCGTAAAACGAGGCCGAGCGTGCGTACTTTAGCGCCGTTCAGACCGGAGACATTGGATGACTGTGGTTCAGATGGCGCCCCAGGCGTCTCTCGAAATCGAAAATCGATGGGATGACGCTCATGCGGCCCGGCTCTCACCCGCCGAGTTGCTCCTTTACCGTTCCAACCTGCTTGGCAGCGACAAGCGGATCACGAACTTCGGCGGCGGCAATACGTCCGCGAAGACCCGGGAAAAGGACCCGCTGTCGGGCGCCGAAGTGGACGTGTTGTGGGTCAAGGGATCCGGCGGTGACTTGGGAACGATGAAGCTGGATGGGTTCTCCACCCTTTATATGGAGAAGTTTCTAGGCCTCGAGAAGTTCTACAAGGATAAGGACAG
>DASTTJ010000428.1:0-24900 GCA_035760205.1 Steroidobacteraceae bacterium
CAGCATCACCAGTGCAGCGAGCTGCACCGGTTGAAGGGCGAGCGGCAGTCGCGCGCGACGCGCGTCGAGCTCGAACTTCTGCGCACCGCTGCGCCGGCTGATCACCGGCGACGCGCGAAATGCAGCGCGCAGGCGCGCATCCGACAGGAAGCGCAGCGAATCGTCGTGAAGATGCAGGAAGTTTGCGCATCCCGTCGCACGCAGGCTCGCGGGTTCGACGAACACGCCATCTTCTGCGAGCAGATCGAAGCCATCGGCAACGCAGGCTACGCTCAATGTGGATTTACCGGCGCCGGTGGCGCCGTTCAGCAGGATGCCGCGACCGTCGACGCCCACGCAGGCCGCGTGCAGCGGAACGAGACCCTGCACGCGGGGTGCCAAAGTCATGAACGCGAACTCGATCAGTTCGTAACGGACGTGGTACGGGAAGGCCAACATGGCGCGGCTCACGCACACGAGCGCGCTGCGAGTGGGCAGGGAAATTGCCGCGTAGTTGGCCGCATCCATCGCCCCGATGAGCAACCCGTCCGCGCCTCGCAGTTGCAGAGCCGCCGGTTGGCGCGAAATCCTCGCTGACGGTCCATCCGTGAGCAGCAGACGCACGCTCACCCGTGGGGCGCGCGCCGTGAACCGGTGTCGCGGCAAGCGCGCGAATGCCGCGTCCAGCAAGCGCAGCAGCTCCCGGCTGTTGCTGGAGACGGCGAACTCGGCGCCAAGCACGTGCAAAGTTCGATGCCAGCGCGCGGTCAGGCGCTCGCCGAAAGGATCCTGCGCGACACCCACACTCACGCAACGCCCGCGAGCGTGCGAAACGCGACCGACTTCCGGCGAAGCTCTTCCACGCTGCCGCTCGCCACGATGCGTCCATCGGCGAACTCGTGAATGCGGTCGCAGGCGCACACGGTGGCGGGCCGATGCGCAATGACGATGATCGTGCGTGTACCGCGCAGCCGCAGTACCGCGGCGACCACTGCCTGCTCGGCATCCGGGTCGAGCGAGCTCGTTGCTTCATCGAGCACGAGCAACGAAGGATCGCGATACAACGCCCGCGCGATGCCAATGAGCTGCCGTTGTCCGCCGCTCAGGCGCGCGCCGTGTTCTCCCAACCGTTCATCAAAGCCTTGGGCGAGTCCGTCGATAAATTCCTGCGCGCCTGACAGCCGCGCAGCGTCGCGAAGGCGGGTGTCATCGACCGCCTCCGGTCGAATGCCGAACGCAATGTTTTCGCGAACCGTCGCATCGAGCAGGAACACCTGCTGCGGCACGTATCCGAGGGTGGCCTGCCAGCCAGGCAGGTTGTGCTCATCCAGCGCGACGCCGTCGACTTCGATGCGCCCGGATTCCGGGCGCAACAACCCGAGGATCAGGTCCGCAACCGTCGTCTTGCCCGACCCGTTGGCGCCGATAAAACCAATTGCGGCGCCGGCGGGCACATGCAACGAAACGCGCTCCGCGGCAGGCTTCTCTGCCTTCGAATAGCGAAACGAAACGTCTAGCAGCTCGAGCGCGAGCGCGGGCCGCCCGCGCCACGCCTGATCGGCCGCGCGTTCGTGCCGCGTGTCGACCGCAAGCGCGGCAGCAAGATCATCGGCAATGTGATCGAAGGCGAAGCGATGCGCACGGATCGTGACGATCGCGAAGTAGCTCTGCTGCACGCCGGGCAGGAGGCGATACGACGCAAAACCGATGAACGTCAGCTCAGCAAGCCACGGGCCCAACCCGCCGCTCCGTGCGCTCATGAGCAAGGCTGCGGCAACCAGACCCACGCCCGCGACCGTCTCGAGCAGGTGCCGCGGAAATTGACCGATGAGCTGAGTATTAGCAGCGACACTGGAAATGGCACTGCAAGCCTCGGCGAAGCGGCGCGTGAAAGCCGACTGCCTGTGACTGACGAGCAGGTCCTTGATTGCCCCGAACCCCTGCTCCACCACCGCCACGCGCTCGGCGCCGGCCTGAGTCTGCGCAAGTCCATTGTCCAGGAGTCGGTGGCGGGCGACGCCGTAGATCAGCGCGTAGCAGGCGACGAAAAACAGCAGCATGAGCGATGACACGAGAAGGTTGACGAAGGCGATCGAAGCGACGATCAGAACGATCGTCACGAGATTCGTGAGCAGCACGAAGGCACTCTGCAGCAGACCGGTGACGCGATCCGACTCGTAGAGCACGTGACTCGCAAGCCGGGCGCTGCCGGTTCGCGCGTGAAAAAGATAGTCCCGGCGAAGGTACTCGTCGAACAGCGCGATACGGAACGAATCGCCCGCCTGGTAGGCAAAGCGGCTCATCGCAAGCGTGCCAGCAAGATTGATCGCGTTGCTCAACACGAGCAGCACGATGAATCCGCAACCCAGCGCGATGAGGAATTCGCGCGGTTCGCGGATACCGGCCGCCTGCTGAATCCACGCGAGCGCGGAGCTGCGTTCGAGGAGCGCGGGGTCGGCGAGCACTGCGAAGAACGGCATGATCGCCGCCATTCCGACCACAGTGGACAACGCCATGGCGAGCGAGACCCCCTGAAGCAGCATCAGGCGGCGGCGCTGCGCCGGCCGGAGTAGACGCCACAGAGCGACGAGCGTACTCATCCGCCCACATCCGCGGCCGCGGGCGCTGACTTGTCCGTTCGCTTCACCAGCGACGCGAACAGGCAGATCGCGGCGTCTATCCACCAGCGCGAATAGCGCCAGCCGTCGGCAAGTGAGCTGCGCAATGTGGAACGCGCCGCGGTCGTTGCGCCGGTGGCGGCACGCAGGCGCGCCAGCCGCGATGCGTTGAGCGCGCGCGTACGGCGTAGCTGCGCTCGCAACGGCACGGACGTCACGCTCCGCCAGGCGCGATCCAGGAACACTGCGCGGCATTCGGCGGTCGTGAGTTCGTTGTGTCCCGAATAGTGGTGGTCGTGGCGCCGCACCTGCACCAGCGGCTGGGTCACCACGTCTGCCTCTGAACGCAATGCGAGACGCAACCACAAGTCGTGGTCTTCGAAGAAAGCCAGCCGTTCATCGAACAGGCCCGCCTCGAGCAGGAGGTCACGCTCCACCAACACTGTTGGAAGCGCCGAATGTGCGCGCAATCCCGCCACCGCTTCGAGCATCGGCCCGCTGTGCGGCTGCCACGGCTGCACGCCCTTTGGAGAAACCCGATTTCCCTGCGCATCGATGTGAACGCAGGCGGTATAGCTCCAGCGGCAATCAGCCTGCCTGTGCAACGACGCAAGCTGGCGCTCGAGTTTCGAGGGCAACCACACGTCGTCGGAGTCGATGAACGCAATATATTGGCCGCGCGCGGCACGAACGGCGGCATTGCGCACCGCACCGGGATTTCCGCAGTGCGCCAGCCACAACACTCGCAGCGGTGGCCGCTCGAACGCGCGGAGCAATTCACGCGTCGGCGCATCCGAACCGTCATCGGCGATGATCAACTCCAGCTCGACTCCGGTTTGTGTGAGCACCGATTCGATGGCGGCCCGTAGATACTCTGGTCGATTGAACGTCGCCATGACGACCGATACCGCGGGTTGACAAGCGTCATTCACAGCTCACTCGACCGCGACCGCGTCGCGTCCTGTCAGCCGCGTGTAAGCCGCGGCAAAACGTTGCCCGATGGCAACCGACGACAACTCGGCCTCGAAGTGCGCACGCGCCTGGCTGCGAAGTTCGCCTGCGGGCCGGCACGCGATGTCGCGTATCGCACGCGCCAGCGATTGTCCATCGCCACATTTCCACAATGCGCCTACCTGGCCGTCACCGGTGAGCGCGCGAAGCGATGGGATGTCGGTGACCAACGGAGTCAATCCGCTGGCCAATGCTTCGATGAGCGAGAAGGAGCTGCCCTCGCGATGGCTGCCGAGCACGAACAGGTCTGCGGCGCGCATGAGTTCCTGCACGCGCTCATGCGGAACGCGCCCCAACAGGTGAACACGATCCCGCAGCATCGGATCGTCCGCGAGTCGCGCTCGCACCCGCTCGAGGAGCGGCGCCGTGCCATAACAACACCACAGCTGCAGCCGCGGAACGTCTCGCGCCGCGAGCGCGACGCCATCGAGCACGGTGAGCGGGTCCTTGTTGTCGTCCAGATGTCCGACCCACAGCAGTGCCGGTTCGCCGTGCACTCCGGTCGCCGCCCGCGCCTCGGTGCGATCACCCGGAGTAAAGCGACTGGTGGACTCGGGTATCTCGAACACCTCGATGTGTGGCGCGAGGTGGCGGGCTCGCGCGAATGGGTCCGCCTGGGCACGGGCACAGAACGAAACACCTGCGGCGAGCGCCACGGCACGCCGCCAGAGCGCACGACGCCAGAAGCGCGGCGGGCGATCGGCGTGGTCCTGGAGAAATATCGGCGTGCGTGGCGCGAGCTTTCGGAGTCCGAGTACCTCGCGCGCGAACCCCAGTCCGTGGACGTGATAGATGTCGGCGCGCAGTCGCCCAAGCAGAGCCGCAAATGCCGGTGCGCGCGTGAGCGGCGCTCCCGCCCCGACAGGAGCGACGAAATGAAACTCGACTCCTTCGCGAGAACAGATGCCCTCGACCATGCTCGCCTGCACGACCGTCACTCGCGTCACCGAGGTGCGCGCGGCGATCGCGATGTCGGCCAGCGAATGCCATGCGCCCAGCAGTTGTTCCGGTGCGCGCCGCAACGGATCGACGAAGAAGCTGATCTGGACGACGTGCAACGGAGGCTCCGGGGGTCAAATGCTCGAAACACGGGGATCGAGCAGACCGACCAGGGTTTGAGTGGCGTTCAGTTCCCATGGCCGGTCGTAACGGCGCAATGAATACCGCCAGCCTGCCAATCCCCGCAGCGCGGTTTTCGCCCAGCCGGGAGAACGAGTGTCCTGTACCGTCGGGAACCGGCACCGCAGTACGGTGACGAAATCGCGCACGCGGCGTCGCAGCCGCTCGGTCATCCACGGCGCGTCGGCGTGACAGGCGTAGTCGACCCAGCGGCGCTCGGTCCATTCTTCGGGCGTCCTGGGAAATCTGACGGGCGCGCCGTGCACATCGACGAGCGTCGTCAGCTTCAGACGCTTCGAATCCGGCACGCAATGGGCGGGCAGCGGCGTGTAGATGTAGACGATGATTTCCGCCGCGGGATTCACCTTCTTCACCTGGCGGATGAAATCGAACGTGCGCTCGGTTTCGCCTTCCGGGTCGTCCGGAGGCGCAACCATGAATGAGAGTTCGGGAACGACCCCGTTGCGCCGGCACAGATCCGCGACCTCGAGGGTCTGATCCGAACGCGTACCTTTGCGTATCGAACGCAGTAGTTTGTCGTTCGGGGTCTCCGCGCCAATGTAGGCCATGCGCAGGCGGCTCTTGCGCACGAGCGCCCAGGATTCAGCGGACAGGCCTACGAGCGCGTCGGCTCGCGCGTAACACCACCATGGCAATTCGTGTTTCGCGAGCACCTCCAGCAGCGGCATCATTTCCACTTCACGATCGAAGAAATTGTGATCGTAGAACTGCACAGAGTCCGCCCCAAGCTCATGCTTGAGGAAGGCGAGCTCACGATCGAGCCGCTCCGCCGGCGGCAGCGCTGTCGCACCGCGAAACATTGCCGCCACTCCGCAGAAAGTGCATCGAAAGCGGCAGCCGAGCGCGGCCTGGTGGGCCGCGGTGCGCTCCCCGAGGAAGGTCTTGACCAGATAGGCACGTGGATCGGACAGCAGGTCGTAGCGCAGCGCAGGCGCGATGTGTTTGCGCGAGAAGGCACGTTCGGCGTTGCTGACCGCCACTCCATCGCGCCGCCAGCTCAACGCCGCGATCGATCCGAGATCGTGTGACTGCGGTTCCGCAAGCGCGTCCAGAAGCTCACGCATGGTGTCTTCTCCCGGACCGCGGATCACGTAGTCGACGTAGTCGTTGTTGAGCGCAACCTCTGGGTACAGCGTGGGGAAGTAGCCACCCCACACGATCGGGACGCGCGGATTCGCGGCGCGCACGGCGCGCGACACTTCGATCGCGGTGGCAACCTGCGGCCCACCCATGACCGTGATGCCCACCGCCTCGAACGTACTCGCCCGAACTGAGTCAGCGGCCGAACGCACTGCGCTGCCATCTCTGTTGCCGTCAATGAGCGTCGCATCGCACCGACCCTCGAGCGCCGCCGCCATCGTCATGATGGACAGCGGAAATCGGGCATGCCGCCGCGAAGTTATGGCGGGATTTATCAGCAGGATTCTGCGCGAAGCGCTCACGTGGGCTCTGCCGCGAGCGCGGGTGGCCGCGCCTCGAGGATGGTGACGCGTTCGTTGACATACTGGCGCACCGCGAACACCGACAGTGCGAAACCGTGCCGCCCGAGTTCGTCGACGAAAATTCCGCAGGCATCACCGAAGGTCGACAACAGCAGATAGGCGCGACCACCCGATGTGAGGTGGCGCGCAAGCCCGGCCGCGAATCGCGCCGCGACGTCCGCCGAGCGCCAGGCACAGTCGCGCTCGTTCGCGGGTGTGCCGACGATGAACGGCGGATTGAAGAAAACCGTATCGAATCGCAGATCGTCGAGCGGTGCAAACAAATCGCCTTGCCGGCATTCGATGCGTTCCTCGTGATGATTGAGTGCGGCGTTCATGCGGGCGCAATGAACCGCGGCGCGATTGATGTCGACCGCCACCACCCGGTGCGCTTGGCGCGCCGCGAGTACCGCGCAAATTCCCGATCCGGTGCCCATGTCGAGCACATCACCGCCGGCGCCGAGCCGCGCGCCGGCGATCACGCTGGCGAAATATTCGCCAGTGCGCAGCAGTCGTGGATTGAACACCGTGGGAAGTATCAGTAGCGGAACCCCGCATACGTGTTCCAATCGCAGCGTGTCGTACCGATAGCGGCCGGTGATGCGATTCGCCAGCCCCAGCATTTTGCCGATGATATTTCGCGCCAGGCTCTGCGGCGCGTTTCCCAACAAGCGCGTGGAAAAATCAGACGCCGGCATGCGGCCTCCGTGGAAACCGGCGGTCGGCAGTTTCGACTGGATCGCGCCACATCGAACAGACGCAGCGCTCACATTCGCGCCGTTCGCCGGCGCGAATGGCGCGGCGCAGCTCGATCATCGGCTCGCTGTCGAGCGCCGCGCGCAAGCCGGCGTCCGGCGCGACTGCAGCCGCCGGTCCCGGAATGAAGAAGCACGGCGCCACTCGACCATCGACACCCACCACCGCCGAGAATTCCGGCGCATTGCACTGCACCGGCGGAAATGCGCACACGCCGCGCAGCGCCGCGAAATAGTCGCGCAGCCGGCGCAGCTTCGCCGGGGATTCGGCGATGAAGCGCGTGCGGAAATCTTCGGCGTGCCTGCGCTCCAGCGCGTCGAGCAGCGCATCGAGCCCGGGGAGGTCCGCTTCGCGCAAGGCGAGTTCGTTCGAGAACGCCTCCTCGCGCGCGAACGCGTGCGGGTTGCTGACGTCCACCGCGAGGAACGAGACCTGGGCGACGCCCAGCTCGCGCGCCAGCGTCACGAATCGCGGCAGTTCCCGGTAGTTAGCACGCTGCAACGTCACGCGCAGGCCCACGGGGGCGTCGGCCGCCACTGCGGCACGGATGCCTTCACACACCTTCTCGAACGCATCGAGACCACGGATTGCGGCGTAGGTCTCGGCGCAGGTGCCGTCGAGCGACACCGTGATGGACTGGAACAGCCCAGCCGCCCGCCGGGCATGTTTCGCGAGTGACAGCCCCGAGGTCAAAAGCCAGAGCTCGATGCCGCGCGAGCGCAGCGCCTCCGCGATCGCCGGCCATTCCGGATTGAGCAGCGGCTCGCCACCGGAGATGAGCGCGGTGCGCGTGCCCAGCGCCGTGAGCTCGGGCAGCAGGCGCGTGACCGACGCGAGCGTGACGTCCTTGCGGCCGTGGCGCCAGTAGTCGCAGGTAACGCAGCGTGAATTGCATCTTTCGGTGAGATACAGCGTGACCAGCGGTAACGACTCGCCGGCGTTCATACGGGCAGCCTTTCCGCTTCGAGGATGTAGTGGTCGGAAAGCGATGCGCACGCCTGCCAGCGCTGGGCGGCACGTTCGGCGCGTGTCAGCGCCGCCAGCACGCGCGGCGAGCGATTGAGCCAGGCCGCGGCATAACTCGGCGGAAGCACGAAACCGAGCGAGCGGGCGCCGCACGCCGCGAAGTGCGGTCGTAGCGCGCGGGTGAGCGCCGTCGGCGTCGGATAGGAAACCTGGAGGCCGCCCCAGCTCACGCCGCCGCGACTCAACCGACGGAAGGCCTTGCGGGCCTCGCCGTGCGCGAGGTACCACGCCCATTCCCACGGCACGTGACGTCCCATGACCACCCACACGAGCGGCGCACCCGGAGCGAGACGCGGCGCGAGATCGGCGGCGAGCGTCTCGACGTCTGCCGCGCAATTGAGCGCGCCGAAGTTCGAATACACACCATCGAAGGTCATGCCGGAAAGTTGCGTGCCGAGGCTCTCCATCGGCACGCACCGGAATTGAATGCGGTGGGCGACGCCGGCGCTTTCGGCCTTGCGCTGCGCGACACGCACCATCTGTTCGGAGGCGTCGATGGCGAACACACGGTGCCCGCGCCGGGCGAGTTCCACGGCGTCTTCACCCGTGCCGCAACCGATTTCGAGGAGATGCTCGCTGCCGCCAAAGCGGCGCTCGTAACGCTTCCACACCATCGCACGGAGCACGGACCCGAGCGGCGTCGCGGTGAACTCCGTGTCGTACTCACCCGCCATGCCATCGAAGGCGGTCGCGCGTGCCTGCACCAAGTTGTTTTTCATGCCACGCCGTCCGCCGGGAAGTTGGCCGCTAAGTACGGCCCTCGCAAACAGTGAGAGTCTGGACGTGGTGGAAGTCCTCGCGATCCAGACAGTACTCGATGGACGCGGGATCGCAATTGCGACGCAATCTGGCGACATCCCACTGCTCCATGAACGGATAGATCTTCTCGCCCCACGCACCCTCGAAAATGGCGTGCTGCAGGTAGTCGCGATCCGCATACGACAGGGGCTGGGTACGTTCGATGACATGAGTACGCGCGGCCAGCCGCACGAAGCCCGCGGAGCGCAGCTCGTTCAGCAGATTGCGCAGGCGCGCCGTGTCGGTCACTTCCAGTCCATATCGCTCGCGGTAATAGCGATGACAGGCGGCGCGAACCGCTTCGTCGAGCGGCGCGTCCCAGGCGAAGAACATGTCGGGCAGGAAGCCGCTTTGCGCCACTGCCACGCGGCCGCCCGCGCGCAGCAGGCCGCGCAAGCGAGACAGAACCGCGACCGGTTCGGCGACGTGGTTCAGCGTGTTGCAGCTCCATATGAAGTCGAACGCCGAATCGCGAAACGCGAGCTGGCTGGCATCGCTCCGCACCAGGTTTCGGTGATGCTGGCTCGCGCTTTGCAAGTGCGGCAGCGACAGGTCGGCGCCTACCGCGATTCCATCGGCGATGCCGGCTTCGAGCCAAGCGGTAGCAAGGCCGGCTCCGCAGCCCAGATCGAGCACCGCACTGCCTTTCGGGAACGCGAAGTCCGCAAAGATCTTCTTCAGCTCGGGCTCGACGAAACGCGCAAACCGTTCCAGCTTGGCAGCATAGGAACGGTCTGGCGTATCACCCAGTGGCCTAGAAGAACCCATGTAGTTGCAAGAAAGCCTGTGTTCGGTTCTGCAGATCGTTTTGCGGTATCCCGTCGTAAAGGCGCACGCCGCCACGAAGCTGGATGAACTGGATGGGCGACCACTCGTACACGAAGCTGGTGCGGGTCTGCTCATCTTCATCCACGTCGTCGTCGGGCTCGAGCCATTCGTACGTGAGCTTGAGGTTGTGCCCCTGGCGCATCTTCCAGTCCGCTTCCACGAGCGACGCCATGAGCTTGCGCCCTTCCGCGCCGATGCTGTCGTCATCAATGTAGTCGATCTCGCCGAGCAGTGTCACCGTCCCTAAGCGGAACCCGCCGAACAAACCCGCGCCGAAGCGATCGCCCGCGTCGGTGTCATTGGACACCGCGCTCACGCCCAGGCGCCAGGCCGAGCCCACATATTCGGTGCGCGCGACAATCTGTTTGCCGTCGTCGATCTCGGGCGCCCCCGAGGTGCCATTGCTGAGCGCGACCTGCGTGCTCCACGAGCCTTTCTCGAAGCCGATCTCGACGCCTTCATCGGGCGCCTGCATGTTGATGCCCGACAACTGGCGCACGAAGGCATTGTCGTCCTCGAGGCGATAACCGAAGGGCTGGTACATGCGACCGGCCTTGACGTACACGCTGTTCTCGCTGATCCAGTAGCGGATGTTGGCCTCGAGGTTGGTGGAATTGCCCGGCGCGAATCGCTGATCGATGTACACCGACAGCCGGTTCGGGATGACGCCGAAGTCGAGATAGGCACGCGCCTCCTCGACCGCGAAGTCGTTGGTGCTGCTCTGATTGGGCACGTCGGTAAAGCTGTAGTTGGCCCGCGCGTTGCCGCCCACGGAGAGGAACTTCATGACCTGGCCGGTCCAGAGATCTTCCTCGCTGCCAATGCGTTTCGCGGCCATCTGCGTCTGCGCAAATGCGTTGCCGAACACCGTGCGCATGCCGCCGCCGGTGGGGTTCACGTGGCACTGCACGCACTTCAATCCCATCTGTGCCGCCAGGTAGGGCTCCGCCTGGGCCGCGCCCGCAAAGGCGAACAGTGCGACAGCGCTCGTCAGTCGTATGAATTTCTTGAGGCGCATCATCTGGCCGCTCCTGCGTTGACATCGAAGGGGATAAACGTGTCGCCACCGGGTTTGCCATCGGCGTCGCCGTCGAGCACGTGACCCGCCTCGCTGGCGAGCGGCGCCGGACCATCACCGTGCACCGAGAGCTGGTAGCTGCCGGCCGACAGCGGCAACACCGTGATCAGCTCGACTACGTTTTGTCTGGCGGTGGGCACACGCACGGCGGCCAGCGCGACGGGCTGATCTGCGGCATCGCGCAGCGCGAAGGTGTTGGCATTCACAAGAGAACTGTCGACGTTCGTGTTGAAGACGACCGTGAGTTTTCCGAGGCCGGCCGCCGCGGTTTCTGCAGCGGCGGGAATCGTGCTGGCGACCACCAGCGTGTCAGATGGCGCCGACGCAATCGGCGCACCTGCCGAGATCCAGCGGCGCACGAGATCGATACGATCCAGGGACAGATAGGGCGGGCCGTCCGCGGGCATACGCACGCCGACCGCGGCTGTGCCCTCGATCTTCTGCACGAGATAACTGGCATTGGGATTGCCAGGACTCACGCGCAGCAGGCCCGGAACTTCGGCGCTCGCGACGTTGACCAGCAACGCGTAGCTGTTGCCCGGGTCCAGCCGCAAACCCTGGGGAGCGTTCGCACCGGAATGGCAGCCGACGCATCGCGCCGTGAAGATCGTGTCCTGAATCTCCTGGAAATCGTTGTTAGGCGGCGGCGCCGGTGGCAACGGTCGACCGTTGGCGTCGAGCCCGGCACCGTCGCCGGCACACCCGGCCAGCGCCAGCATCGAAGAAAAGACCAAAAACCCTTTCCAGGCCAGCAACTTGTCTAATGGGGTAGTCACGGCAGTCCCTTGTTGTCGTCATCCGGATACTTCATCTGAGTACCGGCGAGCCCGTCCGCGGTTCCATGCGGTAGTACTTACTGCCGATACGTCCTCTGGCGCGCTTCGGCTAGACTCCCCCGCCATCCCGTACCCGTTCAGCCCCGAGGATTCGCCATGTCCAGAACCGCCCGCCGCCACTTTCTGGCCCAGACCGCGGCTCTTGCCGCACTGCCGCTGCTCAGCAGCATGGGCCGCGCTCAGGCGCCGGGACGAAAGTTAGGCGTCGCTTTGTGCGGCCTCGGTAGTCTCTCCACGAACCAGATTGCCCCCGCCCTGCAGAAGACGCGCAACTGCCGCCTCGCGGGAATCGTCACGGGCACGCCGTCCAAGGCGGTGGAATGGCAGAAGAAATACGGCCTGGCGGACAACGCGATCTACAACTACCAGAACATGGCGCAGATGGCATCGAACCCGGACATCGACATCGTCTACGTGGTGACGCCGAACGCGCTGCACATGGATCACACGCTGGCCGCTGCGGCGGCGGGCAAACACGTATTCTGCGAGAAGCCGCTGGAAGTCACCGTCGAGCGCGGCCAGAAAATGCTGGATGCCTGCAAGAAGGCTGGCACGATGTTGGGCGTGGGATATCGCCTGCAGTTCGAGCCTAACCACCTGGAGTGCGTGCGCCTCGCTCGCGAGAAGGTGCTGGGTGACGTCAAGATCATCGATGCCAACTTCGGATTCGCAATTGGCGACCCCAAGCAGTGGCGGTTGAATCGCGCGCTCGCGGGCGGCGGTTCGCTCATGGACGTAGGTATTTACTGCCTGCAGACCACGCGCATGATCACTGGCGAAGACCCGGTGTGGATCAATGCCTCCGAGGTCAAGACCGACGCGGTGAAGTTCAAGGAAGTCGACGAGACCGTTCTGTGGCAGGCGAAGTTTCCGAGCGGCGTGGTCTCGAACTCCATCTGCACTTATTCAGCCAATGGTCTCGCGGGCTTCCGTGCCGCGACCACGCGCGGCTGGTTCGGCATGGATCCGGCGTATTTCTACAACGGCAATCGCGGCCGCCGCAGCGACGGTTCCGAGATCAACTTTTCGGCCGGCGACCAATTCGCTACCGAGCTCGACGATTTCGCCGACTGCATCATCAACAAGCGACCCACCAAGGTGTCGGGCGAGATGGGCCTGGCGGACGTGAAGTTCCTCATGGCCATCTATGAGTCGATCAAGAAGGGCCGGCCGGTTTCGATTGCGTAAACGGAAATGGGGACACTCCCCATTTCAGAGGGGCACCTCGAACGGCCCCACTGGCAAACCGGTGCTGTCGTAGAGATTGCACAGCGGGCTGTCGGCCCAGCAGAAGCGCACACGTGTCGCATCGCCCGCACCCTCGACGTCGGACAGCCGTAGTTTGCCGCCACCGGCAAGCTGCGCACGCACGAAGCGGCAACTCGCCTGCGTCGGGCCACAGAGCTCGAAGCCCGAAGGATCCCGGGCGCCAATCACCAGCAGGTTGCCATCGAAGTCACCGAGCGTGACTTCCACCTCGCCACCGGTTCGCGCCGCGGACACCGGCTGCGCGCCGGACGCGGAGATCTTTTCGCCGTACACCACGTGGCGCGCGGCGCGCGCCAACCGCCGGCCCACGTCTTGTTTGTTCGCCGGGTGGATGTCGTCACGGTTGCCGATGTCGATGGTCACGGCCAGGCCCGCGTTGCCATCGGCTGCGACCGCGCGGCGCTGCGCATCGCGCAACTGCGCCCAGCCGCTGTCTACCGGCGCCGTCGCGAGCGCGCCATGATTTGCGAGCTGTACGATGAGGAACGGCAGCGGCGCATCGAACTGACGGCGCCAGTCCGCCATCCAGGCGGCGAGCAACGCCTGGTACTTGCGCGCATCATCGAGACCCGCGTTTGACTCGCCCTGGTACCACGCGACACCGCGCAGACCGTATTTTCCAAGCGGGGCGATCATGGCGTTGTACAAAATGCTGACGCCGGAGAGCGAAGCCCACGGCGCAGGCGGTGGCCACAGGCCAGCCGGCGCAACGCTGTACTCCCAGTCCGTGAGCGGAACGCGGGTGCCATCGGCTAACAACAGCGCGCGCTGATCGGCGGGCCCATGCAGACCGCCATTGCCCCAGTAGTCGTGCACGTTGACCACCACGAGGTTGTCCCCGGCCTTGAGCAATTTTGGCGGCAGCGCATAACGGCGCTCGTCGTCACCGAAACCGGTGCCCACCGCGCGCCCGTTCAGCCACGTAACGTCCACGTCGTCCGCCAGACCCAGCGACAATTGCGCCGCCTGGCGTGCCTGCGCCTTGTCGAGCCTGGCGCGAGCGCGGAACCAGACCATGCCGTCATGGCGACCCAGCGCGGGCACACCCCAGGTTTCCCAGTGGCCGAGGGATTGCGGCGCCGGTTGCCACGCGACCGATCCCGCGCCCGCGGCCCAGGGCTGCGTTCCCTGGGTTACCGCGCGCTGATCGAGCCACCATTTCTGCCAGGTTTCGCCCCAGTGCCAGAACGCGATGGATTTGTTCGTCCGCAGCTCGCCTAACAACTCGAGCGGCGCCTGGTAGCCGCCCAGTGCGCGCAGCGCCTGCTCGCTCATCCACGGCTCGATGCGCGAGCCTCCCCAGTTCGAGGAGATGATTCCCTGCGGCACGTTCACGGTCTTCTGCAGCTCGCGCACGAAGTAGTAGCAGGTGGCGGAAAAATGGGCGGTGCTGTCGGGCCCGGCCACTTTCCATTCAAGGGCGTGGTCGAAGTCCGTGCGCGGTGCCGCGCTGGTGGTGCGCGCAATGGTGACGTGGCGAATGCGGTCATTGGCCGAGAGCGCGGCTTCCGAATGCGCATCCAGCGTCATTCGCACCGGCCACTCCATGTTCGACTGGCCGGAGCACAGCCACACATCGCCCACCAGGATGTCATTTGCCGTCTGCGTTTTCGAAGCGCTGCGCGCCGCGAGAGCATGCGGCCCTCCCGCGGGCATTGCCGGCAGCGTCAGCGACCACGCGCCGCGCGCATCGGCTTGCGCGCTTGCCGAGGCTCCCGCCAGCGAAACAGTGACGCTCTCGCCGGGCGCGGCATGGCCATACACATTGATAGGCCGATCGCGCTGGAGCACGGCGTGATCCACGAACAGCCCGCTCATCAACGGCGCTTCCGCCTGGGCGGCGCCCGCCGCGATGGTTACGCCCAACACCCATGCCAGCCTCGCGGCCATTCGCTGTAACATCCGCACACCCCCATGATGACAAGCGCACAGATACTCAGCCGGGACGCGGTCGATCTCAAGGTCTTTCGCGAAGAGATCATGACCGCGAGCGAACCCATGGTGCTCAAGGGGCTGGTGAAGGACTGGCCGGCCGTGCAAGCGGGCGTGGAGTCCGCGCGCGCGCTCGGCGACTATCTGCGCGGTCTCGATCTTGGCAAGCCGGTCAATGTGCTCGAGGGTCCACCGTCGATCCAGGGACATTTCTTCTACCGCGAAGACATGCGCGGGTTCAATTTCGAACGGCGCCCGGCGGCCATTGGCGCCACCATCGAACGATTGCTGGCGCAGTACGACGATCCAAATCCGCAGGCGTTGTACATCGAGTCCACGCCCACGGCCGAACACATGCCGGAGTTCGCCGCCGCCAATCCACATCCGCTGTTGCCGCCGACGATTGCGCCGCGCATCTGGATAGGCAATACGCTTGTCGTCCAGGCGCATTTCGATCTCTCCAGCAACATCGCCTGCGTGGTTGGCGGGCGGCGGCGTTTCACGCTCTTCCCTCCCGACCAGGTTGCAAACCTGTACGTCGGTCCCTTCGAGTTCAATGTCTCCGGTTTGCCGATCAGCATGGTGAACCTGAAGGCGCCCGATCTCGGACGGTTTCCGCGGTTCGCGCAAGCCCAGCGTCATTCGCGCAGCGCGGAACTCGAACCCGGCGATGCGATCTACATCCCCTATGGATGGTGGCATCACGTCGAGTCGCTGACACCGTTCAATGTGCTGGTGAATTACTGGTGGAACGAGGCTCGCCCGGCCGGCTCACCGTTCGACTGCATGCTGCACGCCATGCTCACGTTGCGCGATTTACCCGACGAGCAGCGGGCGGCGTGGCGCGAGCTTTTCGAACACTACGTATTCACGGCGGCGGATGAAGCGCTGGCGCATCTGCCCCGCGAGCAGCGCGGCATGCTGGGGCCGCCATCGGCCGAGCGCACCCAGGCAATTCGCGCCATTCTCGCGCGTGCTTTTTCACGACCATGATCACGGGGGAACGATGCAGGAACTATTGAAGCGCGTGGCCATGTCCTGCGCACTGGCGGCGATGCTCAGCAATTGTGGTGGCGGTGGTGGCGGCATCTCTTCATCCGGCGGAGGGAGCAGCAGTAGCAGCAGCAGCAGCAGTAGCAGCGGTGGTGTCGGTCTGCCAGACCCGGCCACAGCGCCCGCGCTCAAGTCGGTCATTGCCGCGCGCCATGGTGTCGTCAACTATCCTTTGGGCGCTGCCATCGAGCCGGGCTCCACCACGAGAACTCCGGACTCCGCGCTGCTCATCAGACACTTCAGCAGCATCACGGCCGAGAATGCGATGAAGCCCGATTCCCTCTGGCCGAATGCAGCGGGCAGCACCACGACGCCTGCGGCCTCGCCCACCTTCACGCAGGCTGACGTGCTCGCGACCTTTGCCGCCAACAATGGCATGCGGCTGCGCGGCCATACACTGTTGTGGCATCAGACGGCCCCCTCCTGGTTCTTCGCCGGCGACCGCACCGATCCCACTACCTACCGCACCACGGTTCAGAACCGGCTGCAAACGTACATCCTGGCTGTGGTCCAGCACTTCCCCGATGTGTACGCCTGGGATGTGGTGAACGAGGTGGCCAGCGACACACAGAATGCCGCGAACCCCTATCGCACGACGAGCCCGTGGTACGAGGCCTACAGCGTGGGCGGCATGAATGGCCACGACTACATCCGCGACGCGTTCATCTTCGCGGACCAGGCCCGATCCTCCATCGGCAAGAACAGCGCCACGATGAAATTGATGTTGAACGACTACAACACCGAACTCGCGGGCAAACGCGCCAACGTCATGCAGATCGTGCAATCGCTGGTGACGGCGAGTGTTCCCATCGATGGCGTGGGCCACCAGTTCCACCTGCAACTCAACGCCAACGTGGCGGACGTCACGGCCGCATTGACGGCAGTCGAAGGCATCTCGAGCACGCTGGACAACCACGTGACCGAACTCGATGTCTCCATCTATGCCGATCCCGGCGAGTGTTTCTCCCAACGAACCATTCCGCCCTGCGCCGCCGATCTCGGCGCCAGCCCGCCGCAGTCCGTGCTCTCGCAACAGGCCACGCTGTATCGCGCGCTGTTCAACGCGTTCAACCGGCCGAGCGTCTCGTCGGTGACGCTCTGGGGACTCGCGGACAATCACACCTGGCTCAATTCGTTTCCGGTGACGCGCACCAATCGCCCACTGCTGTTCGATACCGCGGGCAATCCCAAGTGGGCATTCTGGACGGTGGCGGATCCGAGCATCGTTGTCCCGTAAACGCGCGCTGAATAGGTGACAATCGCCCCCTGAGTGCGAATCAGTCCGGCTGAGTGCCGGAGGGGGAACCATGAGAAGACTTCGGCAGCGCGCAGGCTACGGCCTGATCGCGCTTGCACTGGGCGCGTCTACGGTATTCGCCGCTGGCGCTACGGTTACCGTCACGCATGAGCTGGGCGCGGCGCGCGCAGGGGAAATCGTCACCGTTCCGTTCGCGCAGATCGCCGCCGTCATGCCCGAGGCGCGCATGTTCCACCTGGTGGTACGCGACTCGAAAGGCCGGGTACTGCCCTCGCAGATCACTAACTACGAGCACGATCATCGCGGGGCGCAATACGACGACCTGGTGTTCTCGTACGATTTCGCAGCCGGTGAAAAACGCGCCACGTTCACGCTCGAGAATCTGAGTGCCGCGACGCCGCCGGTAGCGCCCTGCGCCTATGCCCGGCTCGTGCCCGAGCGTTTCGACGACCTGGCCTGGGAAAACGACCGCATCGCACATCGCATGTACGGCCTGGCGCTCAACTCCCCCGGCGCCGGCGGCGAACGCCTGCGCGGCAGCGGCATCGACGTGTGGGCGAAGCGCGTCGCCTACCCCATCGTCGATCGCTGGTATGCCAAGGGCCACGACCAGTTCCACAAGGACGAGGAAGCCGAAGGCCTCGATCTGTACAGCATCGGCGGCTCACGCGGCGCCGGTGGCACCGGCGTGTGGGACGGCACGAAACTCTGGACCTCCGACAACTTCGTTGGAGCCCAGGTGCTGTCGAACGGGCCGCGCCGCGCTGCTTTCAAGCTCACTTACGCGCCCTGGGATGCGGGCACTTCCGGCCAGGTCATCGAGACCAAGCGCTTCACCGTCGACTGCGGCCGCAACTTCGATGCCGTCGAAAGCCTGTTCGACTTCGTGCCCACCGATGCCGTGGTCGGCATCGGCATCACCGAACATCCGGCCGTGGCCGGATTCCCCGCCGCCGTGCTTACCAAGGATCCGGACGGACGCTGGATGAGCTTCTGGGAAGAGAACAAGGATGGCGGCTTGGGCGTCGCCGTCATTCTCGCCAACGACACGGCGCCCGCGGGCTTTGCGCACGAAGCTGCGCCGGGCGGCAAGGGCAACGCCAACAACCTGCTGCTGGTGAAGGCACGCGATGGGGTGCCGGTGCCCTATTTCACGGGCGCGGGCTGGACGAAGAGCGGGCAGTTCGAAGGGCGAGCCGCCTGGGAAATCTACGTGAAAGAATTTTCCGCGCGCGCGCAGAAACCTCTGTCAATCAGCGTGAGTGCCGGCAAATGAAGTCATGGAAGACGCCTATCGCCATCTGCGGGCTCGCTCTCGCGGCGTCCGGTGCTCTGGCGCAGAACAAACATTTCACCGACTGGCCAGCGGGGACGGCGCCTGCCGAAGTGGGCAAACGCGTGGCGGAACGATTCATTCCCACGCCGCACATGGAAATGAACAGCCACGGTCCGCAGGCCTTGCATTATTCGCATGTGGCCACGTGGACCGGTGCGCTGCAGTTCGCCAGCCTCACCCAGGACAAGGAGTTGAAGACGAAGCTCGTCGATCGCTTCGATCCCTTCTTCGCGCCGAGCGGATCGCGCGTGCCGCGCGCCGATCACGTCGACGGCACGGTGTTCGGCGCGCTGCCGCTCGAGCTCTACCTGCAGGACGCGCGCTTTCGGTACCGCCTCATGGGCCTGACTTTCGCCGATGCGCAGTGGGACCGGCCGCTGCCGGATGGCCTCAGCCGCCAGACGCGCTGGTGGATAGACGACATGTACATGATCACGGCGCTGCAGCTCGCCGCGTATCGCGCCACCTTCGAGTCGAAGTATCTCGAGCGCGCAACGCGGTCGATGGTGGCGTATCTCGAGAAACTGCAGCAGCCTGATGGGCTCTTTTTCCATGCACCCGATGTGCCTTTCTACTGGGGCCGCGGCGATGGCTGGGTGGCCGTGGGCATGGCCGAACTGCTGCGCGACCTGCCGCCGAAGCACAAGGCGCGTAAAGGTGTGCTCTCGGCGTATCGCCGCATGATGGCGACGCTGCTCACGCATCAGGCGCAGACCGGAATGTGGCGGCAGCTCATCGATCACCCGGAGAGCTGGGAAGAAACCTCGAGCACCGCGATGTTCGCGTACGCGTTCGTTACCGGCGTGAAGAACGGGTGGTTGGACGAAGATGTTTACGGGCCGGCGGCACGCAAAGCGTGGATTGCGCTCGTCGGCTATCTCACGCCCGAGGGTCTGCTGCGCGAGGTGTGCATCGGCACGGGCAAAAAGAACGATCTGCAGCACTACCTGAATCGGCCCCGCGCCGTGGGCGACACGCACGGGCAGGCGCCGATGTTGTGGACCGCCACCGCCCTGCTCCGCTAGCTAGACCAAAGTCGTAGGAAATGGGGACATGCTTCATTTCCCTGTAACAATCGGCGGGCGTGGCGACACGAGAATTTGCGAAGAATAATGGTTACAAGGAAATGAGGCATGTCCCCATTTCCCCATTTCCGATGATGAGCAGCTGAACCGAGGGGGATTTCGTGAAACTGACTGCAATGTTGTTTGCGGCGCTGGCATGTCCGGCGCTCGTCGTAGCTTCGCCCAATGGCGGACCGTTGGGCGATTTCGAAGCACACGCGGATGTGGGTTCGCCCAAGATCGCCGGTTACGCCACTTATAACGCGGCATCGCAGGTGTACACGTTGAGCGCAGGCGGCGCGAACATCTGGGCGAAGCGCGACGAGTTCCACTTTGCTTACCGGCGCATGAAGGGCGACTTCATCGTTCAGGCGCAGGTGGAGTTCGTGGGCACGGGCATCGACCCGCATCGCAAGGCCGGAGTCATGGTTCGCACGTCGGTCACCGATTTCGACTCGGCCTACGTCGACGGCGCGCTTCACGGCGACGGACTCACCTCACTGCAGTATCGCAAGGCCAAGGGCGACGACACCGCGCAAACCGAGATGCCGGCCGCCAAAGGCGCAAACGTCATTCAGCTCGAGCGCCGCGGCGATGTCTTCATCTTCTCGGCCGCGAAGTTCGGCCAGCCCTTCGAGGTGACCGAGATCAAGGACGTTCCCAACGTCCCCGAAGAAGCCTTCGTGGGCCTGTTTCTCTCCTCTCACAATGCAGATGTGAAAGAGACTGCCATCTTTCGCAATGTGCGCGTGATCAAGCCCGTGAAAGTGGGCTTCCAGCCGTATCGCGACTACATCGGCAGCCGGCTCGAGCTGCTGAACGTAACCAATGGCCATCGCTCGCAGATCTACGCTTCACGTGTGCCCTTTGAAGCGCCGAACTGGCTGCCCAACGGCGCCGCGCTCATCTACAACGCCAGCGGTGGCGATCCGGCGACGCGCGGCCGCCTGTGGCGCTTCGATCTCGCCACGCGCACACCGACGCTCATCGACACCGGCTTTGCGATCCGCAACAACAACGACCACGTGTTGTCATTCGATGGCACGCAGCTCGCCATCAGCGACCAGAGCCAGGACAACAACCAGTCGACTATCTACACGCTGCCCGGCAGCGGCGGCATTCCCAAGCGCATCACGCCGCTCACACCGTCATACATGCACGGCTGGTCGCCGGATGCGAAGTGGCTGACGTACACCGCCGGTCGCCCGACGAAGAAGGATCCGAAGACCCTCGAGTGGGATATCTACAAGACGCCATCCGACGGCAGTGGCCGCGAAATCAATCTCACGAACGCGGCCGGCCTCGATGACGGCCCCGAGTATTCGCCCGACGGCCAGTGGATCTATTTCAATTCCACGCGTTCGGGGCAGATGCAGATCTGGCGCATGAAGCCCGACGGCACCGGCCAGGAGCGCGTGACGCACGATCACAACTTCAACGACTGGTTCCCGCACCTTTCGCCCGACGGCAAGTGGATTGTCATCATTTCGTACGGGCTCGACGTCGAAGCGTCTAACCACCCGTACTACAAACATTGCTACCTGCGCATCATGCCGGTGGACGGCAGCGCGAAACCTGCGGTGATTGCGTATGTCTACGGCGGTCAGGGGACGATCAACGTGCCGTCGTGGTCACCGGATGGGACACAGGTGGCGTTCGTTTCGAATTCCGCCGCGCTTTAATGGGGACATTCCTGATTTGCTAGCAAATGGGGACGCGGCTCGATGGATGTGGGAGCGCGTCCCGTTTGCAAGCCAACCGTGAAAAGATAAGAAACACGCCGCTCTGCTCTTCATTCGGACTCTTCGCTGTCTTTTCTGAGCGAAGCGCCCGGCCAAAGCCAAGCCTCATTTCCTGCATGGGTTGTATTCGCGCACTCTTGCACCAACGAGCCGCGTCCCCATTTGCTAGCAAATCAGGAATGTCCCCATTTAATGCAGCGGTGCCGTTCCCGACGCGCAGCGGTGCAGTGTCACCCGAACATCAACACTAACCCGCTCGCCGGCTCGACATTTTCTTTGTTTGTCGTTGGCACACAACTTGAATGTGAAGCTTCACAAGCTCCAGCAAGCAAACTAGGGCGACGGGGAAGAACTAATGACGAGATCTTTGTCGCGCCGCGACTTCCTCCATCTGGCGGGCGCGGTCGGCGGATCGACGGCCGTATTTCGGGCAGCGATGGGCCTGGGTTTGCTGCCTGCGGTCGCGCATGCCAGTGGGCGGCCGCAACTGGCGGCGCTCAAGAAGTCGAAGAAGGTGCTCATCCTGGGCGGCGGCATCTCCGGGCTGACGGCCGCGTACGAACTTTCGCGCAAGGGCTACGAAGTGCAGATCCTCGAAGCCTCGTTCCGCGCGGGCGGCCGCAACTTGACGTTGCGTCAGGGCGATCGCATCGACGAAACCGGCTTTCCACAGGTCTGCAACTTCGACAAGGACCCCGACCTCTTCTTCAATGCGGGCCCGGCGCGCATCCCAGGCCACCACCAGGAGTTGCTGAGCTATTGCCAGGAGCTCGAGGTGGAGCTCGCGCCGTTCATCAACGACAACCGCAACGCCTGGGTGCAGGACGACGCGATGTTCGGCGGCAAGCCGATTCGCGCCCGCGAATACCTCAACGATTCGCGTGGCTTCGTCGCCGAGCTGATGGCGAAATCCCTGAAGAAGGAAGATCTCACGGGGCCAATGTCGCCCGACGACTGGGAAAAACTGCGTGAATACCTCAGGCAGTTCGGCGAGTTGGATCCGCAATTCAAATACATCGGCACGGCCCGCTCGGGGCTCGCCAGCCACGATTACACGTACCCCGACCAGCTCAAGAAACCGCTGAGCCCCAGCGAACTGTTGAAGTCGCAATTCATGCAGATCATGAGCTTCGGTGAATCCGACGATCAGGCCGCGATGATGATGGAGCCGGCCGGCGGCATGGATCGCATCGTCGCCGGATTCATGCGCAAGGTGGGCCACCTGGTGCAGCTCGAGTCGCAGGTGCAGAAAATCCAGGTGATGGAGCGCGGAGTCGAAGTCACCTACCGGCGCAACGGCCAGCACGTGAAGGCGAAAGCGGACTACGTGCTCAACTGCATTCCCGTACACCTGCTCGCGGGCATCGAGCACAATTTCCCGAAGGACTTTTCCGCCGGGCTCATCGCCGTCCCGCGCGGCAAGCTGTTCAAGATCGGACTGCAGATGAAAGAGCGCTTCTGGGAGCGCGAAGGGATTTACGGCGGCATCTCCTGGACGTTGCAGGACATCCAGCAGATCTGGTATCCCGCGCACGGCATTCATCGCAAGAAAGGTGTGGTGCTGGCGGCGTACACATTCGATCCGGACGCCGGCGAGAAATTTGCGCGACTGCCGCCGGATGAGCGCATCAAGCTCGCCGTCGCGCAGGGCTCGAAGATTCATCCGGACTACGACAAATACGTGGAAACCGGCGTGACGATTGCCTGGCACCAGATGAATCACATGCTGGGTTGCGCGGCCCAATGGGATGCGGCGCTGTTCAAGCAATGGTTCAAGAAATTGCAGGCGCCTGTTGGCAACCACTACCTGGTGGGCGACCAGGTGAGTTATCACCCGGGCTGGCAAGAGGGCGCCATCGCCTCGGCGCATCACGCCATCGCGGATATCGATGCCCGCGAACGCGCCCGCGGGGCGGTGTCAGCGTGAAGCGCCGTCACGCCCCGGCAGCGGGAATCGCACTGGCTCTGGTGTTCGGCAGCGCCAGCGCGGGCAACGACTACGATTATTGCCTGCTGTGTCACGGCACCGATGCCAACGGCAATTACGGCATTCGCGCGCCCAAGCTGTCCGGCATGGAACCCTGGTATCTCGCGCGGCAGCTCGAGAATTTCGCGAGCGGCGCGCGTGGCATGCCGGCCGATGACGCGCCCGGCCACGAGATGGGGCCGGTGGGTTTGCGCCTGAAACAGGAAGGCGCGATCGACTCCGCCGTGCAGTTCATCGGCAAGCTCGAATCGAAGCGGCCGGCGCCCACGGTGAGCGGCGACGTGGCGCATGGCAAGGAGCTCTACAAGAACTGCGCTGGCTGTCACGGTGCGAAGGGTGAAGGCAATCCGGCGCTGCAGTCGCCCGCGCTGGCAGCGCGCTCGGACTGGTATCTCGTGACGCAGCTGACCCACTACCAGAAGGGACTGCGTGGCGCCGATGAGCGCGATACGTACGGCGCGCAGATGCGCGCTATCGTCGCGACGCTTCCCGATGAGAAAGCCATCACCGACGTTGTCGCGTACATCAACACCCTGAAGTAGGAGAGGTGGTGCCGGGAAGAGGTGGTGCCGGGCACCAAAAGTCGTAGTTGAGCCGATACTCAGAGAATCCCGAGCGCTGACCCAACTACGACTTTTGGTGCCCGGCACCACCTCTTCCCCATGTCCCAAGGAGCTTCCATGACAAGACCCGTCAGTCCCAGATTCCTGCGCGCGGCGATCGCCAGTGCGCTCGGCTTTGCCTCGATCAGCGCGGCCAGTGCCGCGGAGGTGGTCCGCCATCCGCTGCCAGGCGGCAGCACTTTCCCCATCGCGCGCGCGGTCGAAGTGCCTGCGGGGAAAACCATCATCTTCCACAGCGGCACCACGCCCTCACCGCTCGACCCCAAGGCGACGCCGGGCACGGCGGCATACTGGGGCGACACGAAGACACAGTCGCTGAGCACATTCGCGCGCATCAAGGAGTCGCTCGATGCGATGGGCCTCAACTTCGGCAACGTGGTGGCGATGACCGTGTACCTCGTGGGCGATCCTGCCAAGGGCGGCAGCATGGACTTCGATGGATTCATGGCGGCCTTCCGGCAGTTCTTCGGCACCAAGGAGCAGCCGAATCTGCCGGCTCGCTCGACTGTGCAGATCGCGGGCCTCGTGGCGCCCGGCATGCTGGTCGAGATCGAAGTTCAGCTCGTCAAGTAACGCCGCGAAATAGAAAAGGGCGGGCATCGTTGCCCGCCCTCTTTTTCGTCTCGGAAAACGTTTCGTCAGAACGTGTAGACCAGCTTGCCGTAATAGTACGCGCCATTGATGCCGAACGGCGAGAACGACGGATAACCCGCCACCGCGCTGTTGTCACCGCCATCGAACTGTATCTGGCGCAACAGGCTGTTGCGCTTGTTGGGAGACTCGTCGAACGCATTGGTGGCACCGAACGTCAGATCCAGTCCTTCCAGCGCCTTGAAGGTCACCTCGAAGTTGGTGATCGGCGTCACTCCGATCTCCGTCTGGTAGAACCGCAGCCCACTCGGGTCCGGCAGCGGAGCCCCCGGCGGTGCCGGGTCCGGAGTCGCCCCACCATCGTTCTCGAACTGCGACGACTCGCCGTAAATCAGCTCGTTGATGCTGAACGTGACGCGCTCCCATTCGAACCTTGCGCCCAGGTTCACCAGGTACTTCGGCGCGGTGTCCTGAATGTCCGACAGCGCCACCCG
>DASTTJ010000429.1:0-2338 GCA_035760205.1 Steroidobacteraceae bacterium
GGGCACCTGGTACGACCCGGAACCTGGCCGCGAGCCGGGCTTTCTCTACCAGCAGAACACGCTGCGTGACGCGCTTGTGGCGGGGCTCAATTTCAACATCTTCCATCGTCACGCCAGGCGCGTGACGATGACCAACATCGCGCAAATGGTGAATGTGTTGCAGGCGATGATCCTCACGGACGGGCCGCGCATGGCGCTGACGCCTACCTACCACGTGTTCCAGATGTACATCCCTTTCCAGGGCGCTACCTGGCTGCCGACGGAGATCTCGACGCCCGATTACAAACTGGGTACCTACACGGTGCCATCGGTCAGCGTTTCCGCGGCGCGCGATACGGAAGGCCGATTGCAACTGGCGCTCGTGAACCTGGACCCGAATCGCGAGGCGGTGGTGACGACCACGTTGGCAGGAGCGAAGGCGAGCGCCGCGCTCGGCCGCGTACTGACCTCGAAGACCATGGATACGGCCAACACGGTGAATGCGCCCGAAGCAATCACGCCGGTGAAGATCAGTGCGACGCGTAAAGGCGATGCGCTGGTGCTGCGTCTGCCGCCCAAGTCGGTAAGCGTGGTTCGACTGCAGTAAAGGATCGGCATGCTCCGCCACTAGCTAGCCAGCCGGAACTTGCGGCGGCCGGACCAGTCTCAGTGTTCGCCCCGCGTCACAAGGTGATGTTCATGCGCTGCATTCCCTGGCTTGCCTGCGTTGCACTGTTCGCGGGAAGCGTGGCCCGCTCGCAAGAGCCTGCTGAAGATACGCCGCTCGAAGAAGTGGTGGTCACCGGCGAATTTCCCGGCCCCGGCATGTGGAAAGTCACACGCGCCGGCGATGCCGGCAATCATGTGTTGTGGATCGTCGGCGACCCGCCGCCGCTGCCGAAACGCATGAAGTGGAAATCGAAAGACATCGAAGCCACCGCGCTCACCGCCCAGGAAATCCTGCGGGATTCCGCGGTCAGCATGCAACCCGACGAGAAGATCGGATTCTTTCGCGGCATGTCGCTGCTGCCGGCGATGCTCGAGGCGCGCCGCAATCCGGATGACGCCAAACTCAAAGACCTGCTGCCGGCCGAGTTGTACGCGCGCTGGCTCGTGCAGAAGAGGCTCTACCTGGGCCGCGAAAGCGGTGTGGAGAGCTGGCGTCCGCTGTTCGCGGCCGACAAGCTGCGCAAGGCCGCCTTCGACGATCTGAAGCTGCGCGAAGGTGGCGCTGTGTGGGACGTCATCGGCAAACTCGCGGAAAAGCACAAGATCAAGGTGACTTCGCCGCAGCTGCGCTTCACGATCAAGCGCAGCGAAGTGCGCGCCAAGATCAAGGAGTTCTCGCGCGAGTCGCTCGCCGACGTGGAATGCTTCGACACCATGTTGAGGTTGACCGAAGCGCTCGGCGACCGCGAGACGCAGAACGCGCGCGCCCACGCCTGGGCCACGGGCGATCACGAAGGGCTGGCGCGCCTGCCCGCGTTGCCCAGCCCCTATCTACCCTGCGCCATGGCGGTCATGACCTCACAGGTTGCGCGCGAAGTCATTCCCCCCGACATTCGCGAGAAGGTGCACGCTCTGTGGCTCGAGGCCGCAGAGCGCAGTCTCGCCGCAAATCAGACCACCTTCGCCATCGCTCCTTTCGTGAAGCTCACTCGGGCCGACGGGTATCTGGCGATGCTGCGTGCGAAGGGCTACCTCATTGAGGCGCCGCAGTAGCCGGCGGCCGCGGCCGCTCTGTTTTGGCCACGTTCAGTGCCTCGCGCACCAGCCGCGCCCACTTCGCGAATACCTGGCGTTGCTCGTGCGCATTGGTCACGCGGTTTGCCACGCGCATGTCGTTGAAGGGGTAGCGTTCGGCAGACTGGTAGGTGATCACCCGGCCGACCACCTTACCGGTCAACGCGTCGCGCAGATCGCCGGTCAGCTTCATCGTCACCGGCCCGGAGGTGTAGGTGCGCGTGCCGGGTGCGACTCCTGCATCCGGCGCCGCAATGTCGAGTTCTTCGATGGCCGGAACCACCAGCAGAACATCGGAGGCGGGGTCGTCCGCATATTCGTACGGGCCACGGTCGACGAGTTCGCGGGTGAATTCCTCGCGAAACAACGTCAGCGACTCCGCGCGGATGCGCTGGATTTCAGTCTCGCTGACTTCTTCATGTTTCTTCGCCCAGTCCCTGACGAAACTGATCGAAGGCGGCTCGAGGATGATGCGCCGGTACTGCGTGAAGGTTGCCTCTGGCGCGCGATAAACGCCGCCGGCGCTGCGTGACGGGACGCGCGCCAGACCATCGGGAGTGATTTCCTCGGGTGGGCGGTCGGCGGCGCAGCCAGTTGCGAGGGCCAGGCAGAACAC
>DASTTJ010000430.1:0-8662 GCA_035760205.1 Steroidobacteraceae bacterium
GCAGCGAAAGACCATCAGGCCAAAAGCCCGCGGGTCCGTCTCGGCCGCAAACGCGTAACGATCGAGGACATATCCGTCGTGCAACATGCCAAGTGTGATGGCCTGGACGCCCAGGTCGAATAGCCTCCGGTATCTCGGTACCTGTGGGTCCGGGAGGATCGCGACCGCAAGTCCGATGCTTCCGGCCCCCGGGTACAGTTTCGCCAGATCGCCGTTCGGGTCCACCTGCGCACTCTGCGCCCCGACCGGCGCCGCGAAGGCCAGCGCGGCCGCGAGAACCCAAGTGCGCCGAATCCTCATCGCCCAGCTCCCTGGCAATTGCGCACGGACCGACTCTGTTACTAGTTAGACTCCCGCGCGCCGAGCCGTGATTCACCCTACGCGCGCACGCGCCGCGCAAACAAGCACGTTGACGGCGGGGCGCTGTGCAAACTGTGACATGCGACCGTCAGTCATTCGTCCTGCGGGTTGAAGCGAGGTGATCCTGCGCCACGCCGCCGCATCGAAAAGTGAAACGTATCCCTTAAGCGTTTATCCTCTGGACCAATTCACTCTTGGGAGAAGCCCGTGTCGCGCAAGTTCCTACTCGCCGCTTTGGCCGTCACCTACTCTTTATCTGCTTCGGCGCAGGTTCCGGTTACAGGTCTGGCGAAACCACCCGCCACCGCAACGCACTACATCATCCAGTCCACGGGTGGTAAACACGGCGATTCGTGGATCTGGGTGAACCCCGACGGTACGCGCATGGGTCGCGAGAGCATCAATCTGCGCGGCCAGGTGTTTGAGCTGGATTCGAGCGGCAAGGCCGGCGCGGATGGGATGCCGGCATCGCTTGCAATCCGCGGAGTCACGCCGCAGGGCGACGCGGCCGAAACCTTCACGATTGCGGGCGGGAAGGCCACCTGGAAGAGCCCGGTGGACGCGGGCAACGCGGCATACGCCAAACCGGCTTTCTACGCCTCACAGGGCGGGCCCATCGAGACCACGGCCTGGCTGATCGAACGTTTGCTCGCAAGCCCCGACCGGACGCTTGCCTTGCTGCCGGGCGGCAAAGCGAAAGCGGAGAAACTAACTACTCTCATGGTGGGCGAAGGCGCGGCGCGCCAGGAAGTGACGGCCTGGGCCATGACGGGCATCAACACTTTTCCGATTCCGGTCTGGTCCGATGCCAAGGGCAAGTTCTTCGGTTTCTCCTTCTTCCTGAGCTGGCTGCCGGAACAGTACGCATCCGAGCACGTGCGCCTGACCGAGGCGCAGTCAAAGGCGATGGCGGCCCAGGCGCCCGCGTTGGCCAAGGCGCTGGTCAAATCGCCTGCCGGCGCAGTGGCTTTTACGAACGTGCGCATGTTCGACGCCGACGCCAGACAATTTCTCAACGGCCAGACAGTCGTGGTGAACCAGGGGCTCATCGCCGCCGTGTCCGCGGCGAAGGACGCAAAGATTCCCGCGGGCGCACAGATCATCGACGGCAAAGGCAAAACTTTGATTCCGGGCCTGTGGGACTGCCACATGCACGTCGCCACCGACTACTCGGGGGTGCAGGAATTGTCGATGGGCGTCACGTCGGTGCGCGACCCGGGCAATGACGATTCCCAGACCGTCGACCGGCGTCAGCGCGCGGCGCGCGGCGATTTGCTGATGCCGAATGTCTACGCATCGTCGCTCATCGACGGCAAGGGCACATACACGGCGCAGGTCGCCAACGTGGCGAACAGCGCGGCGGAAGCCACCGCGCTCGTCGACAAGGCGAAGGCGAACGGATTCATCGGCGTGAAGTTCTATGGCACGTTGAACAAGGACTGGTTGCCGGCGGCGGCGGCGCAGGCGCGCAAACAAGGTCTGCATGTGCACGGGCACATTCCCGTCGGCATGCGGCCGCTGGAAGCGATCAACGCGGGCTACGACGAAGTTACGCACATCAACTGGATCATCATGGAGGCGATGCCCGACAACGTCATCAAGGAGTCGAACGGCATCATGCGTTTCGAAGGGCCCGGGCGCTTCGCGAAAACGGTCGATCTCAATGGCAAGGCCATCACCGACATCATCTCGGCGATGGCGGCAAAAGGCATCTACAGCGATCCGACCATGGTGGCGTTCGAAGGGCTCTATGTTCCGGAGAACGGCGACCTGTCGCCGGCCTATGCGCCATTCGTCGGAACGCTGCCGCCGTCCACCGAACGCGCGTTCCGCACCGGGGGTTTCGCGGTGCCCAAGGACCTGACGCGTGCCGACTATCGCGCCAGCTGGGCAAAGATGGTCGAGCTGCTCGGCAAGATGCACAAGGCCGGCGTGCCGATCGTCGCGGGCACCGACGGCGCGGGCATCGAGCTCGTGCGCGAACTCGAAATCTATATCGACGCAGGGCTCACGCCGGGCGAGGCACTGGCTGCGGCCACGATCGTGCCCGCGAAACTCGTGGGCCAGGACAAACACACCGGCTCGATCAAGCCGGGCAAGGCCGCGGACCTCGTGCTGGTGGAGGGTGACCCATCCACGCGAATGGGAGATCTGCGCAACACACGTGTGGTCATGCTCGGCGGCAAACTACTGGATGCCGATGCGTTGCGGACCGCGGCCGGTTTCTCGGGCAGGCCGAAGTAAGCTGAACCGAACCTGAACGGTGGTTCCCGGCATGAGTTTGCCCAAGCCATCGTTCAGGATTACATTCGGCGCATGCGTCGCGCCGCCCTCTTTACCTCACTGCTCTGGCTTGGCGCGTCGCTGTCGGCCGTCGCAGGCGGGGACCAGATCGGCGGCGCGGTTCGAGCCACGGTGGAAAAGAAGGTCGCCGATCAATCGAAGCCGAATGAAAGCGACAACTCGATTTCCAGCGCGATTGCGGATCGCGTGGCCAACGAGACGAGCACGCCTTCAATCCCGCACGCCGACCGTGACCGGCACTACACCGATCACCGGGACGACGCTCGCTATTACCGGACGGATGATTCCTGGACCGTGGCGGACTGCCCATTTGGCAAACTGGGTACGCCGACGTTCGACAGTCTTCGGTACAAGTACCGCGATCTTACCGACGCCGAGTTGTGGAAAATCTGCCTGAATCGCAACACGACGACGATTGACGGCAATGTTGGGGCCTGCGCCTGCGCACTCCTGGCGTCGCCCGATCCCTGGCGGCCCGTGGACGTCCCTCACAACCTCGAACGGAACGAGGAAGCGCCGCCCGAACACCCCGAGCTCCGGCGCTGAAAGGATTTTCCCGGGTTGCGACAGTAGCTTTTCAGAAGAACAGCTACCGGGAGCAGCGTCATGGGTTTTCGTCCAAAGCATCACGGCATGGTTTTGCGATCATCGGTGATCATCGCAATGATGAGAACCTGGCCGTCGCGCAGACGCACCTCGCATTCCAGAATTTCACAGCAGGGTGGCGAAGCAGCTCGAAGCGCCCGGCAAGGACCCTCGCGCTGTGTTTGGTGAAGCGCGCACCTCGGTTCGCAGGTCCTCAACCTGACGCGGAAGTTAGACCCGTTCATCACGCCGAAGCTGCACACTTTGCCCGGGAGCACGCCCGGCAACGAGGTGAGTCTGGCGTTCCTGAATCTGAAGCGCGGTGTGATGTTAGGCCTGCCTTCAGGGCAGAGCATCGCAAAGTCGATGGCCAAGAAAATGTCGCTCACGCCGCTGACGGCGGAGGAAATATCTCAGGGCCCGGACGGAGCGGTCGCCAAGAGCCTGGGCTTCCACAAGGAAACTCTGCTCTGGTACTACATCCTCAAAGAGGCACAGGTTCGCGGCAAGGGTGAGCGCCTGGGGCCCGTGGGCTCGAGGCTGGTGGCCGAGGTGTTCGTGGGGCTCGTGCAGGGCGATGACCAGTCATATCTGAGTCAGAAGAACTGGAAACCCACGCTGCCCGCCAAAGTGCCGGGCACATTCAACATGACCGATCTGTTGCAGTTCGTGGGCGACATCAGCCCGATCGATGGTGTCACGACGGTGAATACCCTGTAGCCGGGCGGCCCGGTGAAACAGCGGCGATCGCCTATGGTGTTCGGTGACGGGGCTGCGGATATTGGGTGTCACGAGCCGAGTCCATGCCAATCACCATACTCACCGCCACGTCGAGAACCGCCGCACTGATCGCGGTCTGGGTGGCCTGCGTACCGTTCGCGCCGGCGCAGACGGTTGCCGCGGACTCCGCGGCCGCGCTACGGGCGCGTTACGCCGCGCTGACACCGCGGCTCGAAGCCAGTCTCATCCAGCGGGGACTCGTCGTGGAATCCACCGACAGTTCGCGAGCGCCGCGCGGAGACGCCTATGCGGTCATCGACTATCCATTTGCCAAGGTGGCAGCCGCTTTCGGCCAGGCTTCGAACTGGTGTGATTCGCTGATCCTGCATCTCAACGTGCAGTACTGCCGAGCAAACACCAATGACGGCCGCGTCCAGCTGTCGGCGGCGATCGGCAAGAAGACCAACCAGCCGCTCGACGACACGCACCGTATCGATTTCAGCTACCGGTTGGCGACGTCGAGCGCGGAATTCATGCGCGTGGAACTCGCCGCCAAAGACGGGCCGCTTGGCACCGGCAACTATCTCATTGCGCTGGAGCTGATCGCGCTCGATGAAGATCGCGCATTCATACACATCCAGTATTCGTACACCCAAGGACATCTGGCGCGTGCCGCGACCAGTGTTTACTTTGCTACCCGAGGGCGCGACAAGGTGGGTTTTACGTGGGTCCACGACGACGACGACCCGCCACGCTTGGTGCGCGGCATCCGCGGCGCGCTGGAGCGCAACACCATGCGCTACTACCTGGCATTCGATGCCTATCTACACGCCCTGGACAGCCCGGCGCCGCAGCGGTTCGAACAGAGCCTGGAGCGATGGTTCGCCGACACGGAGCGGTTCGCGCGCCAGTTGCGCGAGGTGGAGCGCGACGACTACATCGCGATGAAGCGCGGGCAGTACCTGCGCCAGCAAACCGTGCTCTAGGCGCTGAGGGCTATTGGGCCGCAGCGGCGGTCGCGGTGTCGCGCGTCGGCATCGTGCCGTCGAGCGCGGGTACCAGCACTTCGCTGAAGTACATCTTCTCGGGTGCCTTCTCGCAACGCTCGATCACCTTGTTGAGCGTCTTCGGCCAGGTGTCCCAGAACTTCTCTTCGACGGCGGTCGACATGTCCTTGCCGAGCGAATACATGTGGGCCGACATGTAAGGCATCACCTCGACGCTCGCATCGCGCACGCCAGCCTGTTCCTGCATGCGGGTCACTTCCCACACGAAATCCGCGCACATCATCCTGCGCACGCGATCGGTTTCGGCGGCCACCGGTGGCGGCTTGAGGGTGACGCGCACCACTTTCTTCGTTCCGCGTTTGAACATGTTGACGTTGACCTTGGCCATGCCTTCCACGGGCTGACCGCGATCGTCGAGCGCCGGCAGGAATTTGCGGCTGCGCATGTAGTCGGCCGCGACGGCGTCGGCATTGAAGTTGCGCGAGGAGCTGCTGACCACCACGTTGGTCACGGAGCCATCGGCGGCCACGTACACATCAACGGGGATGGAGAAGTCGTCGTCGAAGCTCGGCCGGTCGTGAGTCGCTTCGAGTTTCCCATCGGACAGCACCATCACGGGCTGGATGGGACCCACCTGGGCGGCAAGAGGCATGGCTGCTAGGCATGAAACATAACCGAGCAGTGCGGCAAGTCGACGGACGGCTGGAGTTTTCATGGAGCTCAAACTATTTCGCGCGCCGGCCGCCCGCAATCGAAACGCGGGAATTGTGTGCGGTCCGCCCTAGGCCGCGCCCCGGATTGTGAGGTACCTAACAGGGGTGCCGCGTTATGTGAGCGGCCGTTCGAGCACTGTTTGAAGGGTATCTGCGCCGAGCGTGAGGTAGATCTCGCCTTCCGACCGCGCCAGCGAAATCTTCATGCGGCGTTCGAGCCGCGCGACGACTGTCGTCAGCCACGCACGCTCGAACGCATAAACCTCGAGTTTCTCGACGCGATGGATTCTTGCCTCGCGAATGCGTACCGCCCACTGCGCGGCGTCTTTGTGTGCATACACCGCGACTCGCGGCGCCGCCTTGCTGGCGCGATGCAGCCGTTCGGGCTCGGGCAGGCCGATGTCCACCCACACTTGAAGAGCCCCGGTGAGATCGCGCACGGAGATCGCGGGATCGTCAGGATCCGAAAGACCCCTGGAGAAGGAGATGCCTTCGGAGAATTCCAGGCAGTACGCGAGCACCCGCGTGATCAGGTAGTCCGGTGTTTCGCTCGGGTGTTGCGCCACTCGCAGGTTGAGCGTTTCGTAAACCGCGCGGTCGGAGTCGGCCAGGTCGACATCGAATGTGTAGATGGTTGCGCCAAGCGCCAAAAGTCCTCCGGAAGCGGTGAGAAACGGTAGTCATTGCCCGGCGAGCGTGATGAGATTCACAACTTGAGGGCATTGCGCACTTTACATGCGGATTATTGTGGCCCGGTACTAGGAGTTTTCCTGAGCGTGAATAATCTGGCCCCATGTCCGCTGTGACCATACAAGAAAGCCGGCGATTGCAGTTGCCGCTGGAAACCGTCCTCGAAGCGCTGGTCCATTTCGACCGCCGCTCGAACGGGCCGTTGTCGCGCGGCGATGTCATGCAGGCGGATTTCGTGACCGACAACCGGAATGGCGACGCCATCGAAGTGGCGGTACGTATGCCGGACTCGAGCGACATCGAATGGCGTCGCTTCGATTTCGGCGCGATCGCCGCGGCCATCATCAGCTACTGCCGCGCCAAACGAATTCCGCTGCCGTTGTCCGGCGTGAAATCCATCGAGCTCACGAAGGAAGGCGTCATGTTCTCCATCGAGAACCAGGTGAATATCGCGCAACGCCCGGAAGTGCGCGCGGATATCGCCGGCCGCCCGCTGCGTTACGCAAAGGGCTACGAGCCGCATTCGATAGTGCCCAGCGGAGACAAGGTCGCGTACGCCTGAAGCCGCGTCGATAGCGCTGCGCACCTGCGCCTATTAGCATGGCGCCGATGTCTAATATCCTCATCGTCCTCGTCGTGGTGACCCTGCTCTGGGCCGCCATCGTTTTCAACCTGCTGATCCGAGATCGCAATCGCGTCGCCCAGGCCTGGAGCGACGTTGACGTGCAGTTGCTGCGGCGTCACGAACTGATTCCGCGGCTGGTGGAAATGGTGAAGGGCTACGCGGGCTACGAACGCGCACTGCTGACCAGTCTCACGGAGCTGCGCGGCCAGAGCACCAGCGCGGGTTCCACCAGCCAACGTTCCGAGGTGGAGAAAAGCGTCTCGACCGGCGTGAACAAGCTGGTGGCACTGGTGGAGGCGTACCCGGATCTCAAGGCCAGCGAAAATTTCCGCGATTTGCAGAACAAGCTGGTCGACACCGAAAACCAGATCCAGTTTGCGCGGCGGTACTACAACGGTGCGGTGAATCTCTTCAACAACCGCATCCAGAAGTTTCCGGACATGCTCATCGCCGGAAGCTTTGGCTTCAAGGCCGCGGAATTCTTCGATCTCGAAGACCCCAAGTCGGCAGCCGCTCCCGCCGTGGCCCTGCAATGAGAGCCGGGGGGCGCATATATAAGAGTGCTTTCGGGGCGCTGCTGGCCCTGCTGGGGTGGGCGGCCTGCGCCACGGCCGCATTTGCCGACGAACGAATTCTGTCGTTCGATGAAACCATTACCGTGAATCCCGACGGCTCGTTATACGTGCGCGAAGTCATCCGTGTGCGCGCCGAGGGCGACAAGATCCAGCGCGGCATCTACCGCGACTTCCCCACGATCTACAAAACCAGCGACGGCGAGCAGTACGTGGTGGGCTTCGCGTTCCAGGGCGCGTCGCTCGACGGACGGCCCGTACAGTGGCGCGCGGAAGGACGTGGCAATGGCGTACGTATCTACGTGGGCAGCCCGTCGGAGTTCGTGCAGTTTGGCGAGCATACCTAAGAGCTCGTGTTCCGGACCGACCGGCAGTTAGGCTACTTCCCCGGGCACGACGAGTTGTATTGGAACGTCACCGGCAATGGCTGGGCGTTTCCCATCGATCGCGTTACGGCGCGGGTGGAATTGCCAGCGGGTATCCCCGCCGCGGGTATCAAGCTCGAAGGTTACACGGGCCCGCAAGACGGCAAGGGTCAGGACTACACCGCCAAACTGGACAGCGGCACACCGCTGTTTGCCACCACGCGCGCGCTGGGTCCGCGCGAGGGTCTCACCATCGTCGTCATGTGGCCCAAGGGCTTCATCATGCCCGCGGTGGAGTCGCCGAGTTCGGGGAGGGCAGCGCCTCTCTCCGGCACGAGCGGCGTGGCGGATTCGGGGCGCGATGGCTGGGCGCCGATCGAGAAAATGCTCAACAAGGATCTGCCTAACAATCGCCTGCCGGCGTTGCTCGGCTTGCTGGCTCTGGCGCTGTTGATGACCTACTACTACCTGATCTGGGCAAAGGTCGGTCGCGATCCGCCGGGCCGCATCATCATCCCCGAATACGAATCGCCCAAGGATCAATCCGCCGCTTCGATGCGTTACCTGGTGCGCATGGGCTATGACAATGAGTGCTTTGCCGCAGCTGTGCTCAGCCTCGCCGTGAAGGGTTATCTGCGCATTCATCAGGACGCAGGGATTCTCGGATTCGGCAAGAAGTTTTCGCTCGTCAAAGAGCCGGTGGCGAATGGCAAGCCGTTGA